>JAUWLO010000052.1 GCA_030613605.1 Gammaproteobacteria bacterium
AAGCGGTTCTCTGCCAATGCCCATGCGGCGAAGGCGTAACCGAACGCGATAAAAATGAATCCTACCACGCTGAGCCATAGAGGGAATTCGGGGGACCAGTTATAGCGATGATCCAGTCCTGCCACAATGACCATAGGAAACACGACACTCACCGCCATCAGTGGAGCAAGTACTTTGTCCCAGGCCTTTGCGTTATGAAAACTTTCTTTATTTTGTCTTTCAACCGTTATACCGGGATGTCGCTGTTCGGCCCACATGTGCCCCCCTATACCAGCGGCTAAGATCAGTAAGGAATAGAGCCATGCCTGCCACCAACCGAGGTCCCCACCGCATATCAATAAAATCAGCGGAATAAGGAGATACGCCACAACTAATCTGATCCATTGGTGAGGGGATACTGTTTGAGCTGCCGCTTCATTAACCGTCTTCGCTGACATGTCATTCCCCAAAATAAAATGGATTTGAGTGTGTGCCTAACAGGTGATTATACGGCTGGCTCGTATATCGTAATATACAGCTGGCACGTATATTGTGTTATACAGCCTGCATTATATTTAACCATCCTGATTAATATTCAATCATTTCTTAACCCTAATACAAGTAAATTGAATGTCCGCTTTGCAGTATAAAGCAGTCATTCAAATCTCGTAAAATGGCCATAATTTGTAGGAAAATTCCTACAAAATAACAGTCAAAAATTTCTAAAACGAATGACCGCTTCTTAGTAATAGCGGACGTTCATTGCTAGGAGAGCAAATGGCGGATTTCAGTATATAGCAGTCATTCCCTCCCTCAAGAAACACAGAATGGTCTCTATTGTGTCGCAGTTGAAAATTTTATCTTTTGTGAAGACCTGTATATAGAAGAAGATACTCTGGTTTTCTGTGCTGCTTTATATCAGTAATTCTGTAGTGCTAATCATAATTGGTTCTAATGTTGTTCGATTTGTGACCGAGTTCACAAACTTCCATGCCTGCTCTATTGGAATTTTACCCCCAGCCGTTAACCAAAACAGAGGAATTATGCGTATTTTTACTGCCTTTGGGCGGAATTGGGAGACAAAAATGAAGAACAAATCTAGTGGGTTTACCCTGATTGAATCGGTGCTGGGCATGGCTATGCTGGCGGCGATCGGCATAATGACGGTGCCGGATTTTGTGGTTGCTGCTGAGGCGGCAAGTGCTCAGGCTAAATGGGATATTTCGGTAGCTACCAAGAACAGTCATAATGATATCGCCACACAGACAGGTAGCATACCAACAGTGATTGCCCTGGCAGAAGGTGTCAGCGGCAAAGCAGTTTCTGGTGGTGTACTGGTACAGGTGGATGGTGAGGATTACACCATCCCAACTTATGCAAATTTACTGTGCAATGAACCAACACAGAATGTTAATGAAAAGGTGCGCTGCGTAGGTTCTATTTCCTAGTATTTTAAAGAAACGATTTGTAAAAAAGCCGCCTTTAAGGCGGCCTTTTTTTGCCTGGAATTAAACCTGAAGTTAAGCTTAAGCACTCTAGCAAATTGTTAAGAAACACCGTCTATTTCTAACTCTTTTATTTTTCGGGTCAGGGTGTTACGACCCCAGCCCAGGAGTTTGGCGGCATCCTGTTTTCGTCCGCCGGTATGTTTTAGTGCAATTTCTATCATGATGCGCTCAAAACGAGGTACAGCCTTGTCCAGTATGGCGAGTTCTCCACTGGCGAGAAGTTCGTCGACCCAGTGACGTAAACTGTCTTCCCAATTGCTTTGCTGAGAGACGCCAGATGTATCCTGGTTTTTAGTTTGCCTTAATTCAACAGGCAGGTTATCCAGATGAATGTTTTGCCCGGGGGACATGACGGTCAACCAGCGGCAAGTATTTTCAAGTTGTCGTACATTACCCGGCCATTCCAGTCGGCATAGGAATTGCTCAACTTCTTTGTCCAGTTGTTTTACATCCACATTCAATTCTTTTGCTGCGCTAGCCAGAAAATGTTTGGCAAGCAGGGGAATATCTTCCTGACGTTCTCGCAGCGGTGGCATGTGTATCCGAATAACATTGAGCCGATGAAATAAATCTTCACGAAACTGTCCATCTTTTACCCGTTGTTCAAGATCCTGATGGGTAGCAGCGATAATACGGACATCCACTTTGGTTGGGGTATGGCCACCGACGCGATAAAATTCTCCATCGGCCAGTACACGTAATAAACGGGTTTGTAGTTCGGCGGGCATGTCGCCGATTTCATCCAGAAACAACGTGCCGCCATCGGCCTGTTCAAAGCGGCCTTTGCGGGCGCTTTGTGCACCGGTAAAGGCGCCACGCTCATGACCAAATAGTTCGGACTCTAATAAATCACGAGGAATTGCCGCTGTGTTTAGCGCAATAAAAGGTTTGTTGGTGCGGGGGCTGTGGCGATGCAACGCCAGTGCTACCAGTTCTTTACCGGTTCCTGATTCACCATTGATCAGTACGGTGATTTTTGAATGAGCAAGCCGACCGATGGCGCGAAACACTTCCTGCATGGAAGGAGCTTTGCCAATAATCTCTGGAGTTTTTTCCAGCGTCTCGACCGAGCCACCTGTTTGTAAATTTTGATTATGTTGTATGGCACGGTTGACCAGTGCAACGGCTTCATCAATATCAAACGGTTTCGGTAAATATTCAAAGGCGCCACCCTGGTAGGCGGAAACAGCGCTATCCAGGTCTGAATGAGCGGTCATGATAATGACTGGCAACTCTGGATACAGTGCATTGATTTGTTCCATCAACTCTAAGCCATCAACACCCGGCATGCGGACGTCGGTAATAATCGCATTTGGTTTTTCGGTTCTCAAACGTTCAAGCACGCCAGCAGCATTTTCAAAGGTGGTGACTTTCATGTCGGCTTGTTTGAGGGCTCTTTCTAGAACCCAGCGAATGGAGCGGTCATCATCAATGACCCAGATATTATGTGAATGACTCATGCGTTAATTCTCATTGTTGTTTACTGCGGTGTAGATTCAAAAGGTATCAGTAGACTGAATTTAGTTCGTCCCGGTTGACTCTCGCACTGTATTAATCCGCCATGCTGATTAATCAGTGATTGGGATATGGATAAGCCTAATCCCGTACCTTCGGCGCGCCCCGTGACCATGGGGTAAAAAATACTATCAATCATGTCTTCGGGAATCCCTGGGCCGTTGTCGGTAATGTCTATTCGGCAGACCAGTTTATGATGCACGTGGCCTATGGTGAACTGGCGTACGGCTCGTGTGCTAAGAATTATTTCACCCTTGTCGCCAATGGCCTGAACTGCATTACCGACAATATTCAAAATTGCCTGAATGAGCTGATCTCGGTCCGCTATCAGTTCAGGAATGCTGGGGTCGTAATCGGTGATAATATTGATGTCGTCGCTAATGCCTACGCTAACCAGCTGACGGACATGCTCCAGCACCTGATGAATATTAACAGGCTCTTTTTTGGGTAGTTTGTTTGGACCGAGCATACGATCCACCAGACTCTGCAAACGATCAGCCTCACCAATGATGATGCTGGTGAATTCCTTCATATCCTCACCCGGCAATTCTCGCTCCAGTAATTGCGCAGCACCGCGCAGACCGCCGAGCGGATTCTTGATCTCATGTGCCAGACCGCGTACCAGAGTACGGAAGGTTTGTTGTTGGCTGAGCTGGTGCTCCTCGCGGGCGATGCGAATTTGTCTATCCATTTGCTGAATTTCAACCAGCAATCCGGATTGCCCTAACTGTTGAGCCAATGGAGTAATGGTGTAATCAACGATCACTTCACGTTGGCTGGGCAACGTAATGGTCACTTCGTGTTCTGTGAAAGGATGGCCGGTATTGACTCCCTTGCTTATGGCCTCAAGTAGGTGGCTGTCCGCAGGAAATAACGTGTCACACTGTTGCCCAATGAGCCGTTTAGCGCTTACCGCAAACAGCATTTCACCGGCAGGATTGATGTAGTCCAGTCGTAAATCAGCATCAAACATCATCACCGCGTGGGACAGATTTTCCAGAATGCGTTGGTAATGATCGGGTGGCATGGTTATTCCAGATGACATGATGATAGAGATAGCAAGAGCCAAACCAGCCTGGTTCCATTCCTGTGATTGACTGTTGCCCTAAAGATTTATTCGGGTGTTTCCGGCCATAATAAGCATTAAAAACAATAGCCTGGAGTCCCTGTGGGACTGTGTTTCATGCCGTGAGAACAAGAGAAACGGCCGCGCTACACAGGCCTAATATAGCGTAAAGTAGCGGGAAACGCACCATTACGGTGCGCTGTTGGTTTTGGGTGGATTTTCGGTTAGGCGATGGTGTTTAAAACTGCCAGTTAAAAGCAACGGTTTAAAAAAGGGCATTCGCCAACAGATTTGTTATTGCTTAGCTATCTTTTAATTACGGCTCGCTGCAAATGCACCACCACAGATTCAGACTGAATGATTATTTTTTTGTTTTTATCTACCACCTGGACAATAAACGTGTGGCTACCACGATCAAGATTGTTGAGCTGGATGCTTCCGGTTTGGCCTTCTCCGACGTTTGTTCCATCCATTAGTAGTACATAGCTATGCCCGGATATGAGCCCTGGCCTGGCGTTAAATTTGATAGTTAAATTGCCGGCATTATCACGAACAGCTGAGTCATTAGCGGGGCTGGTAATGGAAACTGATTCGTAACTCACCGCAGCTTTTGCTGGTTCGGGGCTGAACCTTGATTCGGGTCGTGGCGGTGGTGTGTAGCTGGATGAAGGTTTAAGTTTGATGGGCTCAGCATTAATTTTGGCGGGTACATCGCTGAATGTCACACTGCCGTCAGGGTTGGTGTGTTTGTATACCTCGGCTGCGGCACTTGTGGCAACAAGCATGCCTGGAAGAAGCAAGAGTAGCGATAGAGTCGTTGGTTTCATGTTTCTACTGTAGCTAAGTGGGGCGGGTAGTACAATTTTTGGGTGAAAAATCTCATAAACGCCGTTAGACAACGTCGCTCCCAGCGTCCTCGGCAACTGCTCCTGCGTTGCTCTCGATAATTGCTCCTGCATTATTCTACCTTCGCCCGTCCTTGGGCTCGTACCTCCTGCATGACCGCCAGGGATGGCGGAAATGCAAAGGGATTGTCCGGAACAATCCTTGCCCATGCAGTCGTGCCTCCCGCGACATACGACCGCCATGGAAGGCGGAAGTGCAGATATTGCAGGAGAATTTATCTGCCAGATCATCCTGACCATAAAAAAAGCCCCCTCTCCCGAAGGAGAGGGGGCTTTTTTACTGCATGTACTGAACAGCTAGCTAAGTAGCTGTTTTAGCAAGAGTAGTACATATCATATTCAACCGGATGCGTGCTCATGCGCAGACGGGTGATTTCTTCCATTTTCAGATCAATGAAAGCGCTGATCATGTCGTCAGTGAACACGTTGCCAGCAGTCAGGAAGCCACGGTCGGCATCCAGTTCTTCCAGTGCCTGATCGAAGGAATGACAAACCTGCGGGATTGCAGCCGCTTCTTCGGCTGGCAGATCGTACAGATCTTTGTCCATAGCTTCGCCAGGATGGATCTTGTTTTGAATGCCGTCCAGGCCAGCCATCATCATTGCCGCAAAGGCCAGGTAAGGGTTGGCGGTAGGATCAGGGAAACGCAGTTCGATACGACGACCCTTAGGATTGGGGTCAAACGGAATACGGATGGAAGCAGAACGGTTACGAGCGGAATAGGCCAGCATGACCGGGGCTTCGAAGCCGGGAACCAAACGCTTGTAGCTGTTAGTTGAGGCGTTGGTGAAGGCGTTCAATGCGCGGGCATGTTTGATGATGCCGCCGATGTAGAACAATGCCATTTCAGACAGACCGCCGTAGCCGTCACCCGAGAACAGGTTGTTGCCGTCTTTGAACAGGGACATATGCACGTGCATGCCGGAACCGTTGTCACCCACCAATGGCTTGGGCATAAAGGTCGCGGTTTTACCGTAGGCATGGGCGACATTGTGAGTCACGTATTTCTGGATTTGCACCCAGTCAGCACGTTGGGTCAGGGTGGAATACTTGGTACCGATCTCACACTGGCCAGCAGTGGCCACTTCGTGGTGATGCACTTCAACCGGCACGCCCATTTCTTCCATGGCCAGACACATGGCAGCACGGATGTCGTGCAGGCTGTCGACTGGAGGCACGGGGAAATAACCGCCCTTCACGCCAGGACGGTGACCGATGTTGCCGTCTTCGTAAACTTTTTCAGAGTTCCATTCGGATTCTTCGGAATCGATTTTGTAGAAGCTGCCGGACATGGTGTTGCCCCAGCGTACGTCGTCGAGGATGAAAAATTCTGGCTCAGGGCCAAAGTAAGCCGTGTCGGCAAGACCCGTGCTCTTCAAATAGGCTTCGGCGCGATCCGCAACTGAGCGAGGATCACGTTCGTAACCCTGGCCCGTGGTGGGTTCGACGATATTGCAGGTGATGTTAAGCATGGCTTCGTCGGAGAACAGGTCCATCACTGCGGTAGCGGTGTCAGGCATGAGGATCATGTCTGATTCGTTGATGCCCTTCCAACCCTGGATGGACGAGCCGTCAAACATTTTGCCATCGTTGAAGACGTCTTCGTCTACCGTGTGGGCAGGCACGGTGACGTGCTGCTCTTTGCCGTGTGTGTCGGTGAAGCGGAAGTCTACGAACTTCGCCTCGTTATCTGCGATCATTTTAAGAACGTCTTTTGCGGACATTGTGAACTCTCCTGATTGTTTATAGCTAAATTATTGGTAACTGTTTATTTTTTGGGTCGTGCTGTTTTGATCTGCTGCCCGCTGAACTCTGCTCAGCAGGCCTTGAATCTGTTTATCAATGCCTGTTTCTAGCAAAAAGCGGCTAAAAACTGACGGAAATCCATATTAATGAGAATCATAGTGCACGAAATATGCCACAGGCAATTTAAACAATAAAAACAATGTGTTGTTAAAGCTCTGTCAGCCTGGTGCTGTTTTCTCTCCTTTAATGGGCACTAATATGATGCAGGTTCGTTATAGGTGCATGATAACAGTGCATTTTTATTCTTTCATCCAGTGCATATTTATCAACATAAAGTGGCTGACAATGGAGCGGTTCTGGGTTCAGTGAAAATGGATCTGAACATCGGCGATACACTCTTCTTCCCGAGCCAGACGATTGAGCTTGTCGGCCATCGACTGTGCCTCGGCAATATCCTTCGTTTCGCCGAAGGGTAATAATAACTCGACATGAATTTTCCCGTCTAGGTAGTGGAGTACGGTTTCTTCGATATGTTTGGCTGCTTCCAGCCCCTGCCAACGTCGTTCGAGGATTTCCAGGACTTCTTTTCGCAGAGGTAAGCCACTACATGGGGCTGCTTTTTCATCATCTTCGGGGTCAATGTGAACCATAACATCGGTGACCGCTTCTACTTCCCGCATGATCTGGGCGCGTACCGTGTCGCTGACTCGGTGGCCTTCCGAGACGCTGATTTTCGGATTCACCAGAATATGCACATCCACCAGGCCATCGCTGCCCATACGCCGGGTGCGTAACATGTGCAGGGCAACCACATCATCGACGGACTGAATGGCTTTGGTGATTTGTTCGATTTCCTCAGGTTCCATGGCGGTATCGATGAGCTCCTGGGCGCTTTGCCAGGCCAGGTCAAAGCCGATTTTACCCACCATTAAACCAACGCCGATGGCGGCCAGGGCATCGAGATATTCGAATCCGGCCATGCTGCCCAATACGCCGATGACCACAATGACAGAGGAAATGGCATCGGAGCGGCTGTGCCAGGCATTGGCGCGCAACAGGTTGGAGTTGTGTTTTTCAGCCGTTTTGATGGTGTACTGGTAAATAGCCTCTTTGCTGACGATGGAAATCGTGGCAACCACGAGGGCCAGCCAGCCCGGGTGCATGAGTAAGTCGGGGTGCATCAGCCGCAGGCTGGCGTCATAGGCAATACCGATGGCTATGCCGATAAGGGCAACGCCAAGGATGACGGTGGTCAGGGTTTCGATGCGCCCATGGCCGTAGGGGTGTTTCTCGTCGGCCTCGCGCCGGCCGTGTTTAACGGCGAACAACACCAGGCCGTCAGTGGCCAGATCAGAGAACGAATGGATGCCATCGGCAATCAGGGCCTGGGAGTTGCCGATGTAGCCAACAACAATTTTGGCGATGCCCAGCAGTAGATCAACCGCAGAGCCGACCAAAGTGACCTTGCGAGCTTCCTGGTAGCGCTCCTCGTTTAGTGCACTTAAATAGGTGTGATGATGGTGGCCGTGTCCCATCGTGGAGCCCTAATTTTTCCCGACCCGAATTGAGATTAATACCTCGTTGGTATCAGGATCGGTAATGCGTGCCTCCACAATTTCGTGGCCATTAATCCGACACCAGGCGGGGATATCACACAGTGCACCAGGGTCGGTGCAGCTGACATCCAGGGTATCGCCCTCCGGTAGAGTCAGCACCAAATTCTGGGTGCGAATCACGGGCAGGGGGCAGAGTATATTGCGCGCATCCAGTTTGTGATGGGTCTGCTTGCGAACAGTCGATTTGGTTGTGGCCTGTTTATTATTCATCACAGATACCACTCCGTAGGAATATCCTCTATCCGGTATGGGGTGACGTCCATTTCGGTCATTTCAGTTGTATCTCCTTTTTTACTGTGTACTTCCACGCGCACGCTGGCCGCTTTTTTGCCCTGGCTAAAACGAGCGGTGAGTCGTGCCGCGATTTCCAGATCTTCCTCATTAATGTTGCCATCGACCAATACCAGGGGGCCGGGATGGCTGATCGGAATTATGTGGGTAAATTGTTTGCGATAACCCTCGAGGAAGCGATTTTCGCCTTCCTCGCGACCGACAATCAGTTTGAAATGAGGGCGAGGACGCAGGTGTCGCCCCACTTTGAGCAACATGATGTCGTCGAGCTCATAGTCGCGTTCGCCACGTGTGGTCCACAGGTCGGCCAGCTTGTTTGAATAAGCCGCATCGGTAAGAAAACAGCAGCCACCGGCAGGCTGGGCGTAATCCTCGATACCCATTTTACCGGCCAGAGCGATTTGTGGTTTACGGCCGCGACCATTGAAACCAAATAACTGTTCACGATCCACCCAGCCTTCACGCTCTGGCAGGGTTTCGGGCAGAATTTTAGCGCACAGGGGGCGGAGTAAACGATCTTCGGCACCCGATTCCCGCTGGATTACCGGCATGGTGTCGCGTCGTTGTGACATAGGCCGCTGACCAACCACTTCGCCGGTAATAATAAAATCAAAGTCATTTTCCTGAATCCACTCATGGGCTTTTTTCACCATGAAACATTTGCAGTCCAGACAGGGGTTCAGGTTGCTGCCGTAACCGTGTTTGGGATTGATCACCACATCCTTGTATTCTTCAATGATGTCGATGATGTGCAGCTTAATGCCGAGCTGCTCTGCCACCCAGAGGGCGTTATTGCGTTTGGGCTTGGCCTTGTCTTTTTTACGAATCGCATGGGTATGACCTTCCACGCAAAACCCGGTATAAAAATTGATGCCCTCGACATGAACACCCTGATCCAGGATGGCTTTAGTCGCCAGCATGGAATCAAGTCCGCCGGAGATCAGTGAGATAGCTTTGCGTTGAGTCTTCATGAATATTAGGAATAGGTGCTAAAAAATTAGTGTTTAACTGATTTGATGAGTCGCTAAAAGAGCGGGCGATTATAGACCAAATTGGCCAATGAGGCTTGTTTTGGGCGGGGTCAAACGTGAAATCTGAGCCAGATTAGACAGTTTTTGCTAGAATTCCGGCTAATCGTCATTAGTGATAAGGCGTTTTGTTAACGTTTTGTTAAAAAGTGGCAGGCAATCAACAATGGAAGCGGTGAAACATGTCTGAGCAAGAAACTCTCAGCGCCATAAGGCGCATTAAAAAAACCCACGAAAATTTGGTGGTCACCGTTGGTGTGCTGATTGGTATGACTCTGCTGGTTTACTTCTTTACCTTTGCCATGTTCGTGGATAAGGCTTCAACGGCATTAATCTGGTTCGAGATTATCACCACCATCCTGATGGCGCTTATATTGGTGTTTCTTAAGAAGGTTGGTTTCTTCCTGACGAAGTTGTTGCTTGGCCGACGCTCTGATTGTCGAGCTGTGCTTGCAGCATTAGTGGCAGCGGATCTGGCGCTGGATGAAGAAGTGATTATGAAAAAGGTGGCGGAGTTTAATGCCTGACCTAGTGCTGTTGCTTATCGTTAATTTTAGTGGGCGTGGCCTGGGTGATGCGTTGTAACTGTTGTTTCGCCTGAGTGCTTCCCGTGTGTTCCCATAGTTCGTACGCTGTTAACACATCATATAACGGTTGTTCATTTTCGAAACTTCTTATGGTTTGCAAAACATCCATTGCTGGCACAAAACTTTCGTACATGTGTTCATAAAGCTGGCCCTGTTGATGGGGTGTGTTGTGGTGTAACTGGTAATATGCGCCAATGCCAAGATCAACATAGTAGCTCGTGTTCACCAGTCGCGCTCGTGCGCGTTGCGGAAAAAAGCCTGCGTGGAGTAAACAAATGTCCCCCACATCACGAAGCTTTTCAATCTGACGATGGCCGGATTCGCGCAGCCCGTTGAGGTAATCCAGCGCAAGAATTCGTAC
>JAUWLO010000024.1 GCA_030613605.1 Gammaproteobacteria bacterium
CAGGCCAAAGAGGTAAACCTGGAAAAAGACGCCGAGCCTGGCAAGATTTTGCATGAAACACGCAAAGGAGAGATGGCTGCCATGGGTGAAGTACCCTTTGACCGCTACTACGGTACGGCCGACGCAACCCCACTATTTATAGTGCTTGCTGGGGCTTATTACGAACGCACAGGTGATCTTCCTTTTATCGAGTCAATCTGGCCTAACATAGAACTTGCCCTTGAGTGGATCGATCATTGGGGAGATGCAGATAGTGATGGTTTCGTGGAATACGGACGGCATGCAGAAAGGGGTTTGGTGCAACAAGGTTGGAAGGACTCTAACGATTCTATCTTCCATGCAGATGGTTCAGATGCCAAAGGCCCCATTGCTGTCTGCGAAGTTCAGGGTTATGTGTACAACGCAAAATGTCAGGCAGCAAAGCTGGCGCAACTAATGGGCAATAATGATCTTGCAGACACCTTGTTGGTACAAGCCGCTGTGCTGAAGGATCGATTCAACGATACCTTCTGGTGTGAGGATATTTCTACTTATGCGCTGGCACTGGATGGTGACAAACGACCTTGCAAGGTTCGTTCTTCCAATGCGGGACATGCCTTGTTCAGTGGAATTGCCAAACCGGAATATGCCCATCAAGTGGCCGAAACCTTGCTTGCTGACAATTCTTTTTCAGGCTGGGGAGTCCGCACCATTGCCAAGAGTGAAGCTCGTTATAATCCCATGTCCTATCATAACGGCACGGTGTGGCCCCACGACAATGCTTTGATTGCCATGGGGCTTGCTAGCAACGGTTTCAAAGAAGGTGCGTTGCAAATTATGGAAGGATTGTTCAATGCCAGCCTGTTCCTGGATTTGAGCCGTATGCCCGAACTGTTTTGTGGTTTTATCAAGCGCACGGGGCAGGGACCGACTCTCTACCCGGTGGCCTGTGCACCGCAGGCCTGGGCAAGCTCCACGGTTTTTGCTTTATTGCAGGCTATTCTTGGCCTGTCTTTTGTAGGCGAAGAAAAACCCAAAATCATTTTAACGCATCCTTTGTTACCACCCTATCTTGAATGGGTGGAGATTAAAAATTTAACCGTTGGTGATGCAAGCGTAGATCTGCTATTACATCGTCGAGATGATGATGTTGGCATAAATGTTTTGCGCAGGGAGGGTGAGGTAGAGATCATTATCGTCAAATGACGACATAAGAATACATATAAAGTTTTGGCTCTTAGCCGAGGATTCAAAAATGATCCTGTTCATACAGAAAATAACAATCACGATAATACAACAATTTGTCGCACCAATTGTTGTATTTCTGATTTTATTTGCCGGAATATCAACACCAGTTTTAAGTGCAGATAAATATGAGCGCGCGCGCCAGGCCATGGTCCGCATTATTGAACAAGACGTACGTGAGACCAGTTTGTATCTAGATAAAGAAGCGCTTGATCCACGCGTCATGGCAGCTATGGGTAAAGTGTCTCGCCATGAATATGTTCCGCGTAAACTTCGTCGAAATGCCTATGAGAACCGACCACTTCCTATTGGTTACGGTCAGACCATTTCCCAGCCCTATATCGTTGCCATAATGACCGATTTACTAAAGCCCGAACCTCATTATCGAGTTTTAGAAGTGGGAACCGGTTCTGGTTATCAGGCTGCGATACTGGCAGAACTTGTTGATACTATCTACAGCATAGAAATAATAAAACCTTTAGCAGACAAGGCAGCAAAACGATTGAAGGATCTTGGCTATCAGAATGCGCATGTCCGTGTTGGTGACGGTTATTATGGATGGGAAGAACACGCACCTTTTGATGCAATTGTAGTGACTGCTGCTGCCAGCCACATACCACCACCACTTATTGCCCAGTTAAAACCGGGAGGTCGTATGATGATTCCGGTTGGTAGCCGGTTTCTAATCCAACAATTACTTCTAGTTGAGAAGGGAAAAACGGGTAAGTTGACTACACATCAAATCTTACCGGTAGCCTTTGTACCATTAACAGGCAAACATTAACTATTAGTTAGTTAATGTTACGGCCTTACAAACCAATGATGCTTTAATGAGCATGGCCGATAATATAAAAAATACGTTCGCCACCACAACCTTAGTGCAACCGCCACGTATTACCATTGCGCTGCTGTCGGCCAGCGCCCTGGCCTACGAAATTCTCCTGATGCGGCTGTTTTCCATCATCCAGTGGCATCATTTCGCCTACATGATTATTAGCCTGGCGTTACTTGGTTATGGTGTTAGCGGTACTTTTCTTTCTCTAAACAGCCGACGATTGTTAACAAACTTCCCACGTGTTTTTGTGATTAACGTACTGCTGTTTGGTATAAGCACCCTGGTTTGTTACCTATTAGCACAACAGATCCCTTTTAATCCCCAGGAAATACTGTGGGATGCACATCAACCCTGGTATTTATTATTTTTATATCTGATGCTGGCGTTGCCTTTCTTTTTTGCAGCAAACGCCATTGGTTTAGCCTTGATGTCTTACCGTCAGGAAATATCACATCTATACGCTGCTGATATGCTGGGGGCCGGTATTGGCAGTGTTGGTATTGTATTACTACTCTTCATTGCGTTTCCAGAGAACAGCTTGCGTATTATCACAGCAATTGCTATTGCCACTGCTGCTATCGCTTGCTGGGAACTTGGTCTGGGTCAAAAATTAAGATGGTTGTTATTACCTGCGGCGATAATACCATTGATGTTGCCCGCTGCGTGGACACAGCTGATAATCTCGCCCTATAAGGAGCTTAGTCAGACATTACGTATCACTGGTAGTGAAGTAATCGCAGAATATTCCAGCCCCCTTGGTCTATTGAGTGTGGTCAAAAACCCAGTCGTACCTCTGCGACATGCCCCTGGTCTAAGCTTGAAGGCGACTCAGGAGCCACCCACACAACTTGGTGTGTTTACTGATGCTGATGCCATGACGGTGATTAACGCGAATCCTGGTGGTAAAAACCTGGAACATTTCGCGTATCTGGATCAGTTGACGTCGGCTGTTCCATATCATCTACGACACCTTCAACAACTACAACATGTTCTGGTATTAGGGGCAGGAGGTGGATCCGATGTATTGCAGGCACGTTTTCACGGCGTGGAAAAAATAGAGGCTGTTGAACTCAATCCACAAATGGTTAATCTGATACGAGAGGATTATAAAAAGTTCTCGGGCGACCTGTATAACGTTAACAAAATTCAGGTGCATACCGCTGAAGCGCGCGGTTTCGTCACAGGTGTTCAGTCGCAATATGACCTGATTCAGGTAGCCCTACTGGATGCTTTTAATGCGTCTTCTGCCGGACTTTATGCGCTGAATGAAAGCTACCTTTACACCGTCGAGGCATTGCAGGAGTACTTGAAGCACTTAACACCTGATGGTTATCTCGCTATCAGTCGTTGGGTAAAACTGCCGCCACGCGACACCATTAAACTGTTTGCCACAGCCGTTACCGCCTTGAAACGCAGTGGCGTGAAGAATATAAATCAAAATATAGTGCTCATCCGTAGTTGGCAAACCAGTACCTTGCTGATTAAAAATGGCCCATTTAGTGCGCAGGAAATTTCAGCTTTACAAAATTTCTGTGAGCAACGGGCATTTGACCTTGTCTATTACCCTGGCATGTCAGCTTCACAGGCCAACCAATACAACCGCTTAAGAGAACCTGTTTTCTATCAGGCTGCACAAGCATTATTGAGTGGACAGTATGATAGCTATATAAAGAATTATAAATTCGATATTCAACCCGCTACAGACGACAAACCCTATTTTTTCAATTTTTTCAAATGGTCTGTGTTACCGGAAGTGCTAACGCTTATTGGCAGGGGAGGTATGCCATTGTTGGAATGGGGTTATCTGTTACTAATAGCCACATTTCTGCAAGCGCTTGTTGTAAGTCTGGCGCTCATTCTATTACCCCTGGCATTTTTAAAAAGAAATTCATCGGTACCAGATAATAACGACATACCACATTGGCGCGCCTTTGGTTATTTTTTTGCTTTGGGGCTCGCCTTTCTATTCATCGAGATTGCCTTTATCCAAAAATTCATCTTGTTTTTGCATCACCCCCTTTATGCTATAGCTGTTGTGCTAGCCGCCTTTTTAATATTCGCTGGACTTGGAAGCGCCTATTCCAGGCGATATAGTCAGCACAACAACCATAACAAAGGTATCAAGAGAGCAATCAGCGGTATCATAATTCTGGGACTGCTTTACCTGTTGGTATTAGGACCAGCATTCTCGCTAATGTTAGGTTGGCCAGCTCTATTAAAAGTGTTTATTGCCATTACGTTCATCGCACCACTGGCCTTCTGTATGGGTATGCCATTTCCACTTGGCCTTAGTTTACTGGGTAACAAATCACAACACTTGATACCGTGGGTTTGGGGAGTTAATGGTTGTGCCTCAGTCCTTAGCGCGGTATTGGCAACCTTGCTGGCTATTCACTTCGGATTTACAGTTGTTGTGGTGTTGGCGTTGATTATCTATGGGGTAGGGGCATTTATTATGCTCGCACCGTCGACCAAACTAACTGAATAATAATTCACCAGTCGTGAAGCCCATACATGAAATCCTTAATCGTATTCGCTGGGATAAGGAATATGCCAGGGCAGACTTTCAGGTAGGTTATTATGATCGCCTGGAAGATAAAATTATTCTTGTGCCGTTTCGTGAACTCTATTTTGATAAGGAGGATCACTTCGATTTTCAAATTCTCGATGAGGATGGGGTGACGCATACCATCCCACTACATCGAATCAAAGAACTTTATAGAAATGGGGAACTTGTCTGGCATCGTGATCACTAGTGGCATTTATACCAGGATAAAAAGGATTCCAGGACAAGTAGTGTTTTTTAGGACTTCAATCAAAAAAAGATAATCATGCATTTGAGCTACACTATAGCTTATAGCATTTAATTCATGGGAGATTCTAGAATGATTCAACTGGATCTAAATCAACAAGATATCGAAGTGTTAGTTGATACCCTGGAAGGCTATCTTTCTGATCTACGTATGGAAATATCAGCTACTGATTTGCAGGATTACCGGGAAGGCTTGAAATCAAGAAAGGAAATCCTGATAAAGGTGCTGGATGAGCTTAAGGAAGCAACAGCCCACTAATCACAGTTTTCTCGCAGATAAATACCCAGACGTTTGGACCAAATAGTAAACCCTGTGCACTCGGGGGGAAGTTCCTCATGTACCCCAATCATTAAAACGCCACCATTATCCAGGCTGGCATGAATCCGTTGCGCGATTTCCTGTTGTAGCGACATATCATAATAGGTAAATGCCAGGTTACGACAACAGATCAGATGAAATAATGGTTCCTCTCCATACGCGGGTGATTCCTGGCGCAAGTCCTGGCAACGGAACTCAATATTGGATTGATAATCAGGGCGCAGGCAAAACTGATCATCACGTTTCCTGAAGGCCTCTTCTCGCCATGTGAGCGGCAGATTTTTTATCGCAGAGTAGGGGTAACAGGCACGTCGGGCACGTTTTATCATAGCGGGATTAATCTCTGTGCCTACAATAGACAGCCTAATGGCCGAGAAGCGGGATTGAAATAGCATCGACCATAATAGCGCCAGAGTATAAGGTTCCTCGCCGGCACCAGAGCCTGCACACCAGATACGCAATTCCGTTTCCTGGCGCTGTTCGATGGTATGAAGTAGCCTGGGGAATACCTGTTGTTCCAGAAAGGCAAACACCATCTTGTCACGATAAAAGCGTGAAATGGTGATTTGGCAGAGCTTATCCAGTTCGGGCCACTCGTCGACATGCTCATCAAAATAGTTACGGTAGCTATGCAGGTCTTCCAATTGCAACTGTTCTAAACGTCGCTGTAAACGCTTACAGACCTGATTACGCACCTTGCGAAAGCCAGGCCATCGCATATGTATGTGCGGTAAAGCCCATTGCAGAAACTGAACACATTCCGAGTCGTTCATGATGTCTCTATTTTTTTAGGAATATGTCTATAGATTAGCTCTTTCTGACGCAGGCGTTACATACGTAACGCCTGTAGTAGAAACCTGCTCAACCTGAAACAGACTATTATTGGTGACAGGATGAAAAGATTAAGGTCTCTAATTCATTATTTTGAGGCGCAAAATGGTGACGACATATGGACCATGGAGAAAAACTTAACACTATCACGCACCTGGTAGGTGCCGTTGCTGCATTAGCTGGTCTGGTCATTCTTGTTGTGTTCGCTGCTTTGAAAGGCGATCCCTGGAAAATCGTCAGCTTTAGCATTTATGGTACAACACTGTTTGGTCTATATGTTGTATCAACACTTTATCATGGCTCTGGAGGTAAGCTGAAAGAAATCCTTTCTATCCTCGATCATCAAGCTATTTATTTATTGATTGCGGGTACTTATACACCGTTTACATTGGTTACTTTACGAGAGGCATGGGGTTGGTCATTGTTTGGTGCGATTTGGGGTATTGCGGCGTTGGGCATAGTATTGGATGCATTACCGACCGTACGTAAAGGGCGTCGTATCTTGCCGGTGATTCTCTATGTTGTCATGGGTTGGTTGATTTTAATTGCGTTGGGGCCATTATTACGACATTTACCGATGATGGGATTTTGGTGGCTTGCCGCGGGCGGTTTATTTTACACCGTAGGTATCGTATTTTACGCCTTATCCGACAAGGTTATCCACGCACATGGTATTTGGCACCTTTTTGTAATCGCAGGTAGTGTGTGCCACTACATTTCCATTTTTATGTATGTTGCTTGATGCAAAGAGTGGAAAATCCCTGGACTGGATATTGATGAGATTTGGCGAAACTGAATGAAGAGTAAAATGCTTGGTAGTGTTCTCATATCGATTCTTGTTTTATGTCTATTCGGGGGATGGATGTATTTCCAACAACCGTCGATGATTTTTTTCCCCGTCCGCGACCTGAGTGCAACACCAGCAGATTGGGGGCTTCAATACGAAGATGTGACACTGAAATCTGCTGATGGGACTCACCTGCACGGCTGGTACATTCCCTACGCGGAAACGGATCGCGTTTTGCTCTTTTTTCATGGCAATGCAGGCAATATGTCACATCGTGGGGAATCGGTTGAGATATTCCACAGACTCGGACTCAATATATTCATTTTCGATTATCGTGGTTATGGACAAAGCGAAGGTAAACCCAGCGAATCTGGCATTTATGCTGATGCGCGAGCTGCGTGGCACTATCTCACGGATACGAAAGGCATTAAAAAAGAGAATATTACACTCTTTGGACGGTCACTCGGTGGGGCGGTGGCCGCTAAATTGGCAGCAGAGGTTCAACCGGGAACTTTGATTCTGGAATCGACATTCAGTTCTGCGAAAGAAATGGCCAATACTGTATTACCGGTAATGTCACACCTGGTACCTTTAAGGTTTGAATTCAAAACGGTCGAATATATCAAGCAGGTTTCATCGCCCGTACTTATTGTCCATAGCCCTGATGATGAGATAATTCCGTATCGGTTAGGTGAAAATGTTTTTCAGGCGGCCAATGAACCTAAGTCATTCCTGAAATTGCAGGGTGACCATAATGGCGGATTTCTCATGAGCCAACCCGGCTATGAGCAGGCCCTCGGTAAGTTCCTGTTAACACATGGATATAACAAACGGCTTGCAGATGAACCTTAAGGATGAGCCAATGTGAACAAGCGTAGTCTCATTATTACTGTCGAGTGTTATGCAGGACATCGGGGTGAAGAGTCCCCTCGACGCTTCTTTCTCGGAGAGAAGCCAGTGGAGGTGAGCGAAATCCTTGACCGTTGGTTAGCACCTGATTATCGTTACTTTAAGCTACGAGGAGATGATGAGGCTGTTTATATCATCCGGCATGATGTGAAAACAGGGCAGTGGGAGTTAACCATGTTTGACAGCGGTAAACCGGATCAAGCGCGCCTCTCGTCGACATAAGCCATCAACATAGTTGACGTTATATCAATCACTACATGAGGCTGGTGATATTTACTACTCGGTATATTCCTCTTCCGAGTCGCTGTCCGCAGCACGACCTTCTGTTGGTGGTTTTAATTCCTGAAGGGGATCAGACCAGTCACTGATTTCGGTATCGGTTACCTCAGTGCCGTAGTCATCTTTTGTGCCAATATCAAGAGCACCACTCCAGTTTTCGGGTGCCTCGGCAAGATCAAGATCTTGCTGATACCAACTTTCCAGGGAAATTTCTTCCAAATCACCATCAAAATGCTGGGTTTCAATCAGGCCTTCATCTTCATCAAATGCAACAACGGTGAAACGTTGTCCCTTGTCAAGGTGTTGGTACCATTTGCCGACAATCGGGTCTACTTCGGTAGGCATTGCATGCTCCTCTCTCTGGTTTAAGTTTGGGAAACATAATCTCTATACTTACAAATCTAGCACAAATAAACCCACTCATCAGTATTGTGTTTTAATGTATAAATCAGGAATACAAGACAATTTAAGCCATAAACATATAGTGGGTTTGCTATTATTCTGCTAATAGCTCATACAGCCGGGAGACAAATTTATGACACAAGAAAACACAAGCCGGGCACACAAGGTTGTTGAAACCTTTAGAGAGGAACTAAGCGACAGTGTGCAATCTGAGATTGGTGAGAGTGGTTTTAAAAAACTGACTCTGATGATCAATGGGGCGATTCAGGAAGACCGGAAGGAAACAGCAACCCTGGTCGAAGAGGTAGTAAAAACGCTACGTAAAGATATTGATATTCCTGAGCTTGGTATGTGAGGATATTTTTCATCACTTCCCTTGAAGCTTTTCCAACGCCATCTCGCGCATGCGGAATTTCTGTAATTTACCGGTAACCGTCATGGGGAACTCATCCACAAACCAGATAGCTTTTGGAATTTTAAAGTGTGCGAGGTGGCCTTTACAGAAATCACGTACGTCCTCTTCGCTCATGTCTTCACCGGCATGCAACTGAATCCAGGCCATCACCTCTTCGCCGTAAAATTCATCGGGCACACCAAACACGGCGACCTCGGCCACTTTGGGATGAGTAAAGATGAAGTCTTCGATCTCACGGGGGTAAATGTTTTCACCACCGCGAATGATCATCTCTTTTAAACGACCAGTGATTTGCATATAACCTGCGACATCCATGACGCCAATGTCACCCGAGTGCAACCAACCCTGTTTATCAATGGCCGTGGCGGAGGCATCAGGATCACCATAATAACCCTGCATAATGTGATAGCCGCGGAAACAAATTTCACCGGATTCACCTAGCGGAACCGTTTGGCCATTTTCCAGATTGACTATTTTAACTTCCTGATGGGGAAGATTTTTGCCCACGGTTTCAACACGTCGTTGCATATTGTCATCGCGACTGGTGAGATGCGTTATTGGCGAGGCTTCAGTTTCGCCATAACCAATCAAAATTTCTCGACAATGCATTTCTTCCATCACCCGTTTCATCAACGCCGGCGCACAGGGAGCTCCGGCCATGATGCCTGTGCGAAGTGTGCTCAAATCGTATTCCTTGAATGCCGGCTGTTCCAGCTCGGCAATAAACATCGTGGGTACACCATGGATAGCGGTGCAATGTTCACGATCCACCGCTTTCAAAACGGCCTCAGCATCAAAGTGCTCACTGGGTATCACCGCACAGGCGCCTACCGACAGGCATAACAGGTTGGCCAGTACCATGCCAAAGCAATGATAAAAGGGAACGGGAATGCACAGCCGATCTTTTTCCGTAAAGTGCATGGCCTCGGCAGAAAACCAGGCATTGTTAAGAATGTTGTGATGGGTCAGTACCACGGCCTTGGGAAAACCGGTGGTGCCTGAGGTGTACTGGATATTGATAGGGTCATCCATATCCAGACTGCTGGTGACTTCTGCTAATTTATCCTGGGTGACGCTTTCACCCGCCGAGAGTGCTTCTGCCCAGGTGAAAAAACCTGGCTGGGGGCGCTTAGTATCTGCAGGAGATTGTGGGTCATAAACAATAATCTTTTGCAGTTTGGGAAAATCCTGGTTTTCCAGTGTCGTTGATGTTGTGCTTAATAGCTCAGGTATCAAGTCCACCAACATAGCGATGTAATCACTACTGCGAAAACTGGGGATAACGAAAAGCCCCTGTACTTCGGAGCGCTGTAAGGCGTAGGCCAGTTCCTGAGGACGGTAAGCGGGGTTAATGTTGACCAGGATTGCGCCAATACGTGCGGTGGCCATTTGTAATAATAGCCACTCAATATTATTGGTCGACCAGATGCCAATTCGTTCGCCTTTATTAAAACCCATTCCAAGTAGACCGCGTGCAAGCTTGTCGATTTCAATGGCTAACTGCGAATAGCTTAGACGTCGGTCTTGTGGAATTGATACAACAGCTTCATGACCTGAAAACTTTTTAACAACGTGTGAAAAATGTTCGGGAATAGTAAGACCTAACAGCGGTTCTTCACCACCACGATGGAAATAACTTTTATTTGAAGCGTTCATTTGTTGCCTCGTTCCGCTAGGCATTGTTACTAAGCTATGGGTTGAATGGCACTTACTTAAGCAGAAGGTTCCTATTCAGCCTCTCTCTATTTGTCATCCCGGCGCAGGCCGGGATCCAGTACTGATGATTGTCTCTACATCTCTGGATTCCGGCCTGCGCCGGAATGACGGAAGTTTTAAGCTTAAGTAAGTGACAATCAGCTATGGGTTTACTACTCGTTTGATATACCTTCCCAATAGACATCAATCCGTTGCTGAATTTCGGCCAGCAATTTTTCGTTGCGCTCGGGTTTGAACAGATGAGCGAAGCGTCCCTGTTTCTGCAGGTATTCTTCTACGGGCTTACGTTGACGCGGAATCTTGGTATGCACCACTTTGCCATCGATATATTCTTTTAATGGCCAAACACCGGTCTTTACAGCCAACTTGCCGATCTCCACCGTCTCTTTGGGATCATAATCCCAACCGGTAGGACAGGGGGCGAGGGCAATAATTAGTCGCGGCCCCTTCATATTTTTTGCTTTTTCAATTTTACGTGCCAGGTCCAAAGGTTCTGTACCGATGACCGTTGCCACATAAGCCGGGCGATTAGCGGCCCAGATGTCGAAAAGGTCTTTCTTAAAGCCGGGGAAACCGCGGGGGCCTGAACTGGTTGAGGTTTTGGCCGCATGCGGTGTGGCTTCGGAAAATTGTTGACCGGTGTTGCCGTAACCTTCGTTGTCATAGCAGATGTATAAAAAATCCAGATTGCGATCAATGGCACCCGAGGTGGCGGACAAACCCATACCATAGGCCGAGCCATCGCCGGTGAGTACCACCGTCTGCAGATCTTCATCCGCAGATATCCGCTTTTGTTCCAACAGAATGTCGAGGGCATCGCGCACACCCTGTGCACCGGCAGGTGCAGAGGCCATAGAGGTATACAACCACGAACCGCGAAACGGTGTGAAGGGATAGACCGACAACAGGGTCATACAGCCGGCGGCGTTGATAAAAACGGTTTTTTCACCGAGGATGTCGTAGATCTCGTGCAGGGCCAGGAGTCCTCCACAGCCCGCACACATGGGCGTGCCCGTGCCCAGCAAACGAGTCGAGGGCAGGTCTTTCATTCTGCGGAATGCTGTTTCAGTCATTGCCTTCCCCTTGGTCGTTGTCTGACTCTTCCCCCAGCTTCAGTTCCTGTCGTTCCACATGGGCAATGGCCTGGAGTTTACGCATCTCGCGGAGTTCTCCCGCGGTGTACAACAGGCGCGGTGGTGGCGCTGAGCCTTTTTCTACCGCCTGTTTGAGTTGATTGGCGATTTCGAATAACTCTTCCTGGCTAATATCCCGTCCGCCAAGGCCGCCGATGTAACTGGTCAGCAGTGGCGCAGCTTTCGCGCCATACAAAGCGGAAGCCACTTCGGTATGCAACACACCACCTTTGCCCATGGAGATATTCTGGTCGATAATCGCGATCGCCTTTTTGTCAGCCAATGCATCGTGTAATGCCTGTTCAGGAAAGGGCCGTAATAGACGTGGGCGCACCAGGCCGATGCGCCAACCGATGTCGCGTAGACGATCAACCGCCTCTTTGGCCTTGGTGGCGAAACAACCCATCATCACAAAGGCAAACTCGGCATCATCAATGCGATAGCTTTCAATTGCACTGTAATCACGACCGAACTGTTCGGCAAACTCAGCGGCCACTTCATCGTAAACGTCCAGCGCCTGCTGGGCCGCAAGATGTAATTCGTAACGGAAATAAGAGTAGGGTGAGCCACCTAGCACGGCCACGGCCTGACTGGTTGGTGCACTGGCACGTAACTGGGTATTTTCCGGATCAAATTGCCCAACAAAACGGGCGGCAAGTGCCGGGTCAGGAATTTCCACCGGCTCGCGGGTAAAGGACAAATAAAAACCATCTTGGTTGACGATGACAGGCAGTCGCACCTTCTCGTGCTCCGCCAAACGATAGGCAATAAGTGTACTGTCCAGCACTTCCTGACAGGTCGCACAGTGTATTTGCAAGAAGCCACTGTCCCGCGCGGCAAGGATGTCGTTGTGATCGGGTTCCAGGGTCAGCGGCGCGGATAGACCGCGCGAGACATTGATCATCACAAATGGCGCCCGCCAGCCGGCAACGGTGTAGAGCATTTCCATGCCATACAACAGCCCCTGACTGGAAGTGGCGGTAAAAACCCTAACCCCTGTGATTGCTGCGGCGCCGGCGGCGGTAATCATCGACTGCTCTGACTCCAGCGTGGTCATGCGCCCGGGTATTTCACCGTTATCGAACCATGCGGACAGCGTTTCGATGATCTCGGTCTGCGGAGTAATCGGAAAGGCGGGTACATAGTCCACCTTCGCCAGTCGCGCAGCCCAGGCGGCAGCGCCGTTTCCTGTTAGCAACTGGCGAGTCATGATTTATCTCCTACGGCTTCTGTTGCTTCTGTTGCTTCTGTTGCTTCTGCTAATTGGGCAACAGATTCGGCAACGGCCTCGATAGCGTGGGGCGGGCATTGGGCCACGCAGATCATGCAGCCCTTGCATTGATCAAGGTCGATCTGGGGATAACCCTCGTCATCGACCGTGATGGCACCATCGGGACAAAATTCACTGCACACCCACCAGCAACGATTGCAGAGTTGATAATCGATCACCGGGCGCATGGTGCGCCAGGTTCCCGTAGCCGCCAGTTCACTGGTCAACCCGGTGTGGATGGTGGGTGCCGAAATACTTGCCACCTCGAAAGGCATGTCAATCCACTCTGGCTTCGCATAGTCCTGGGCACTTATTTCCGTGCCTTCGATGACCTTGCCCGCATATTCGGCGGCCAGTTCATAGGCCTCGGCAGCCTGCTGGAGATTTTTTTCCACAATCTCTGTACCCAGATGCGCCAATTCATCACGGATCGCCTGCTGCAAGTGTTCCAATGGAATGATACCGATCAAACGTGCAGCAGCGCCCGCACAGGTGGTGCCGAGAAAGGGCAGCTCAGCACGATCTTCGACTTCTTCAGTCACCGGCAGGATAAGTACCTGACCGGGCACATTAAGACGTTCTTCCCAGGTCCTGGCCGCTTCGTGGCTGTTGATCATGAGCACGGTTTGCGGGCCAATGCCCTGCAGCACCCCCGCAGCCGGAATGGCCACCAGGGAATCATCGGCCACAATTACCAGATCGGGGCGATTGATAATGCCGCGTTCGTTGATGGGCTGTTTGGCGGCGCGCACATAGGCGAAGATGGGGGCGCCTCGACGTTCGGCACCATAACGAGGCGCATCTTGCACCTCATAGCCGCCGAGAAAAAAGGCATTGCTAAGGATACGGCTGGCGGTCTTCATGCCCTGACCGCCACGACCATGGAAACGTATGCGATACATTGAATCCCCTTTTGCTGATATTGGGATATGTTACTGGTGTTCTACGTCAAGTATAGATCCTGGGAGCCTGTCGGACTTAACACTGTTTGGCTGCAAATCCCTGGATAGCTATCAACTCAGCTTATTCCCCTCGTCAAATAGCGGGGCTATTCTCCTCGGGCGATAAACTGATTTGATTCGCTACTAGTGATTTTCGCTTCAAACGGTTAAGCCCGACAGGCTCCTAGTCCTAATCTGCCGGATTGTTCATTTTTAAACGAATCCTGGTGCTGAGGAAAACAAAGACCAGCGCCGAAAACTCATGGCCTTTTTGACCCGCTGTAGGGCGAGTTCCGTGGCCGCCTGCCTCGGTAGAATGCCCTGTGACTTTGCTGCCGTCAGTACCATTTCGGTATTGCGGCGCAGTTTTTCTTCTATACTTGCAAAGGCTGCCGCCTGGCTGGCACCCTGATATTCCATGGCGGCGCAGATCACGCCGCCGGCATTGGCGATGAAGTCGGGTACACAGAGAATGCCTTTTGCTTGCAGGATCTTTTCGGCATCGTGGGTGATGGGGATATTGGCACCTTCGATGACAAGCCTGGTGTTGAGGCGATTTACGTTGTCGGCATGGATGACATCAGGTCGTGCGGCGGGAATCCAGATGTCGCATTCCACATCGATAACGGCATCGCGCTCAATGGCCTTACCGCCAGTGTAATCAGCTACGCTGTTGCCGGCCTGTTTGAGTTCGATGAGAGCATCTAAATCCAGACCCTTTTGATTTTGTACAGCACCGCGTGAATCTGCCACGGCCACCAGCACGGCACCTTTTTCTGTCAGAAAACGGGCGGTGTTTCTGCCGACGGCACCAAAGCCCTGAATCACGATTCGTGCACCCTCCAGGGAAAAGTCGCAATAACGCAGGGCCACATCGGCCACGTGACTTAGGCCCCAGCCAGTGGCGCCAATCTCATCCAGCGGAATACCACCCACCTCACGTGGGA
>JAUWLO010000170.1 GCA_030613605.1 Gammaproteobacteria bacterium
GATTATAACACCACTGCTATGGCCTAATTATCGGGATTTTTTCCAGGCAACCTGATCCCGTAAGTACACCGGCATTGCCAGGTCTGCACTAGTGGCTTCGCCTGCACTAAAACCGGCAATTCCCAGTCGCGCCACATCCGCAGCATGTGGCAGGTATTCGCCATTCCAGCCTTCCAGCTGACTACCGCAGCGTTCACTCAGCAAGGCACTATAACTGCCCCAGCCAGTACCTACCCCAAACCAGCCATCGCCTTCAGGCAGGGGAATTTGCCCTGGTGGTAAAACAGCCTCTTCACCACAAAGGACCATCAGGCCTGCCGGGTTCCGCTGATAAGCTCCCCAGTAAACCTCATCCATACGCGCATCAATGGCTGCCAGCACTCTGTCTGACTCACACCCCTGCGCCAGCGCTGCCAGGGTCGATACCGGCACCACAGGCAAATCGGCTCCAAAAGCGATGCCCTGAGTCACACCGACGGCAATGCGCAGTCCGGTGAAGGCACCCGGCCCACGGCCAAAGGCAATGGCATCCACCTGCTCAATAGCTATATCGGCTTCTGCCATCAACTCATCAACCATAGGCAGTATGAGTTGTGAATGTCCTCGAGGTGCCACCTCAAAGCGCTCACAAATGTCGCCATCTATCGCCAGGGCTGCCGAACAGGCCTCGGTGGCGGTTTCCAGCGCCAGCAAGATCACACGGTTTCCCCTGTCACTGCTTCTACACCGGTCAACTCAACGGCTTGCCCATCTTTCTGTTTGCTTCCTTGCTCAAAGAAAGCCTGCACATCTGCCACATCCCGGGTTATCGGCATGGGGGGTAAACTGTTGCGGAATACACGACCATATGATTTCCCAAACAACCGGGGGTCCCAAATCATCAACACGCCGCGGTCGTTCTCATCACGGATTAAGCGGCCCACACCCTGCTTGAGGGTAATCACCGCCTGCGGCACCTGAAAATCAAAAAAGGGATTCAGCCCCTGCTCGCGCATGGCATCCAGCCTGGCCTGCAATACCGGATCACCCGGTGAACTAAAGGGTAGTTTGTCGATAATCACGCAGGACAATGCCTCGCCGCGGACATCCACGCCCTCCCAGAAACTGCTGGTTCCCACCAGTACGGCGTTACCCAGCTCTCGAAAACGCTCTAGCAATTCTGCTCGCGGCAATGTGCCTTGCACTAACAGGGGGTACTCAATTTCGCCTTCCAGTCGATTGGCTACCTCACGCAAGGCACGATGACTGGTCAACAGAAAGAAAGTACGGCCACCACAGGCCTCAATCACTGGTAACGCTGCGTCAACAACAGTACCGGTATATTCTGCTGTGTTGGGCAGCGGCATATGTGTGGGAACGTATAACATGGCCTGTTTACTAAAATCGAAGGGGCTGTTCCACAGTTCTCCCCTGGCGTCTTCAATACCCAGATTACGGGCGAAGTGTTTAAAACTATCGCCAACGGCCAGCGTAGCCGAGGTAAAAATCCAGGCGCTGCGATGTTTGTCGACATAGGCGCGAAATGTCTCGTGGATATCCAGTGGTGTCATGTGCAACACAAAACTGCGCGAGTGGGTTTCGAACCACTGGATGTAATCTTGTTCTGAGCCATCCACAAACTGACCAAAACGTTTTTGCAATTCCAGACAACGCCGCCAGCAACGTTCCAGCCCCTTGCCACGTTCGGCCAGCGGCTCCAAAACCTCTTCCAGTCTAACGAGGGTTGCCAGCAAATCCTCCGCTGCATCAACAAGGACTCTGGACTCTGCCACCTTGGCCCAGGGCCCTCGCCGAGTATCCGTGCCCAGTGCCAATCTGAAATCGCGCACCGATTTTTCAAGTTTGGTCACACATGCCTGTGCCAGATCCTGGTCTGGCGCCTCCAAATGTAACTCCACCAGCGTATCGCGCCCCAGATCAACAATCTGACGGCCACCAAGATTAAGCCCAAAAAATACACTGGCCACTTCAGGCAATTGATGAGCCTCATCGAAGATAAAAGCATTCACCCCGGGCAGGATTTCACCAAAGCCTTCGTCACGTAAGGCCATGTCGGCAAAAAAGAGGTGATGATTCACCACCAGCACATCTGCCGCCTGAGCATCTTTACGCGCTTTCATCACAAAACATTCGGAATAAGCCGGACACTCACTGCCCAGACAGTTATCAGTGGTTGATGTCACCATCGGCCATATTGTGGCGTCTTCGGGGATTTCACCAAGCTCGGCGGTATCGCCGCTGCGGGTGCGTCCAGTCCAGCTGCGAATCCGTGCCAGCTGGTCCTGCTGCTCGGGGCGCATGCGTCGACCTTCCAGCATTTCCAGCCGGTGATGACACAGATAGTTCGCCCGCCCCTTAAGCAAAGCAATAGAAGTAGAAATGCCGAGCGCCTCCCGAACCGTGGGAAGATCGCGATGAAAAAGCTGATCCTGCAGATTTTTGGTGCCCGTAGAAATCATCACCTTCTTGCCACACAACAAAGCTGGCACCAGGTAAGCAAACGTTTTACCTGTACCGGTTCCCGCTTCGGCAATAAGCAGGCCATCCTTTTCCAGGGTTTCTGCCACGGATTCGGCCATGGCCTTTTGCTGAGAACGTGAGGCAAATCCGGAGATATGTTTGGCGAGAGGACCGTTTGTCCCCAGTAATTCGGAAATGCTCTGCATGAGATAGTTTGTAAGAATGTTAGTGTGTAAGAGTGTTGGCTTGCAGTTAGAACAAGCAAATGAGTTAGGGAACTCTATGTTAGCAGCATATTCGAAGCCAGTCTGCGGATTATCGGGCGCCGGTACGCAATCAGCCCTCTTTGGCCAGCGCCCGAGCTTGCTTCAGCAGTCGGGTATTTTTTTCCTGTAACTGAATATTATTTCCCGCCAACGCACTGGATTTTTGAGCCAGGCTCGCGGCCAGATGATACTGCCCCTGCTGTAAACGAACCTGCGCCAGACGATGCCAAAGCTGTGCATCGCGAGGCTCGATACGCAGCGCACGCTCCAGCAATGCCGCGGCTCGTTCCCAATTTTGTGCCGCTTCCTGAATATCGACCTTTGCCAGCAGAGATGATGTTGCCCGCCGAGTGTCCTGTTCGGAACTTATGTCCATCATGGGAGTAGTCGGCTGAGGTGAGCTTGCACAAGCAGACAACAGCAAAATTAAAACAATGATGATAAATTTTACATGACCCATTATGGTTACCATGTTTATTAAAAAAGATATTTAAGGCGTTTTCAAAGAGTTATTCGCAAAAACTTTCTTGCTGCGGTTTCGTGCCTTTCACAAAAACCAGCTCCAGCCCGCTGGAACATTCTTCATCAGCAAGCAACCCGGTGTGTCGATCGATCCATGCGGATTCCATTCCTGGCAGCGGTGCTATAGACAATGGATGGACTTCTATATTCGACATAAGTTCGCTCCACACCTTTAGCGCACCACCGGCACCCGTTAAACCGGCAGGTTTATTATCATCCATGCCCAACCAGACTGCCGCAAGAACATTTTCACCAAAACCGACAAACCAGCTATCCCGAAGATCATCCGTGGTGCCCGTTTTGCCGGCAACGATTAACTCCTTTGGTAATAATTGATACATCGTTTTTCCCGTGCCTTCACGAGCGGCGGCGCGTAACGCAGCAGTCAATTGAAATACCGGCACACTGTCAAAAGCTGGCTCCACCGTCAGGGGGTAACGCTGTAACGGTTTACCATCAGAAGTTAACACCGCACGTATAGACCGTAACGGCGTGCGAAAACCACCTGAAGCAATCGTCTGATACATTTGCGCCACATTCAGTGGCGAGAGGTTCGCAGCGCCCAGCAACAATGCCGGATATTCTGTGAGTGGTCGTTTCACCCCGAGGGCTCGCAAGGTGTCCAGTACAGCGGGCACACCTATCTCCAGCCCAAGCCGCGCGGTAGAAACATTGTATGACATCGCTAGCGCATCGAGCAGCAATACATTGCCATGACTTTCGTGGTCATAATTTTGTGGTGGCCAGTGCTCACCACCACCCAGATCAACATCCAGCGGACCATCGTCAATCAAACTGGCAAGGGTGTATTGTTCTGGGCGCATTAATGCGGTGAGATACACTGCTGGCTTAATTAATGAGCCAACCGGGCGCACCGCATCAAGCGCACGATTAAAGCCAGCGAAACGAGGATCCCGGCCACCTACCACAGCCTGTATTTCACCATTACTGACATTGACCACAACTGCTGCACCCTGCAGTTCTTCGCTAACACCAGCACGAGCAAGTTGATTCAATTTTTTAGTAATCGCTAATTCTGTTTGATTTTGAATTTCAGGGTCCAGCGTCGTGAAAATATTCAAACCTTCCGTACTTAGATCTTCTTCTGTGTAATCCCGACGCAACTGGCGCCGAACCAGATCGATAAATGCCGGTACACGTGTAACACCACTGGTACGCCGGGGTAATACCCCCAACGGCTCAGCCTGTGCAGTTTCTATCATTTCCGCTGGAAGCTTTTGTTGTTCAGCCAAAAGCCCCAGAACAAGATCGCGGCGCTGGTGTGCACGCAATGAATTTCGCCTCGGATCATAATAAGAAGGCCCTTTAACCAGGGCGACCA
>JAUWLO010000263.1 GCA_030613605.1 Gammaproteobacteria bacterium
CGCGGTCCCAACACCGCCCTGGACGGCCTCCAGTGCACAACGAATCTTGGGCAGCATGCCACCGTGAATAGTGACATCCTCAATAAGCTCATTCACTTTGTTGGCACGTAACCCTGTAAGTAACTTTTCATCTTTATCCAGCAAACCCGCTGTATTCGTCAGCAATATCAGTTTCTCGGCCTTGAGGGTCTCGGCTAACTTGCCTGCCACCAGATCAGCATTGATATTGTATGACTGACCATCCTGGCCGACGCCAATCGGCGCCACCACAGGAATAAAATCCCCGCTCACCAGCATATCGATCAGAGAAGTATCGATACTGCTAACATCTCCTACGTGACCAATATCAACAATTTCGGAGGCATGCATTTCGGGCGCATCATCTTCAAACACGAGCTTGTGAGCGCGGATCATGTCGCCGTCTTTACCCGTAAGACCCACGGCATTGCCACCCATCTGATTTATGAGGTTAACTATATCTTTGTTTACCAGACCACCGAGCACCATTTCCACCACATCCATGGTCTCGCTATCGGTGACCCGCATACCTTTGACGAATTTGCTTTCTTTACCAATACGCTCCAGTAGTTGGCCGATCTGTGGCCCGCCACCATGCACCACCACAGGGTTAATCCCCACGGTTTTCATTAGCACGATGTCACGCGCAAAACTGTTTTTCAGATCATCGTCCACCATGGCATTGCCACCGTATTTAATTACGATGGTTTTACCGGCAAAGCGCTGAATATAAGGCAAAGCCTCGGTCAGTACATGGGCCACGTTCATAGCGGATTTTGCGTTAAGTGTCATGGGCTTAGTGTAGCGGGTCTTTGACCCAGTATCACTACCTGGGCAAACCTAAAAAGGCAGTTTGGCATCTGGAGCCTGTGTCGCTACTAACTTGCGAAAATCGGCTTGAATGCGTTCCAGTGCAGCTTCATTAGTCGCCTCGAAACGAAACACCAAACAGGGAGTGGTGTTAGAAGCGCGCACCAGGCCGAAACCATCCTCAAAATCCACGCGCAGTCCATCGATGGTGGTAATTTTGGCACCAGGGAAATTTGCTGCCGCAACCAGTTTGTCTACCAGGGGGTGGTTTTCACCCTCGGCAGTGGTTAGCTGTAGTTCAGGCGTGGTGATGTTGTCAGGAAGGGCGTTAAAAATTTCATCTGCCGGTCGGCCATCTTTGGCGAGAATTTCCAGTAAGCGTGATGCCGTGTAAGTGGCATCGTCAAAACCATACCAGCGCTCTTTGAAAAAGATGTGGCCACTCATTTCACCCGCGAGCGCAGCGCCACTCTCCTTCAATTTGGCCTTGATGAAGCTATGGCCAGTTTTCCACATGGTGGCCTTGCCGCCGGCCTGTTCGATTATTTTATGCAGATTGGTGGTGCACTTGATGTCGTATATGATTTCTGCGCCCGGGTTTCGAGACAACACATCCTGCGCATACAGCATCATCTGCCGATCAGCCCAGATCACATTACCCGTGGGTGTGACAACGCCCAGACGATCGCCATCACCATCAAATGCCAGACCGATGTCTGCACCCTGGTCAGCCAGGGCTTTTATCAGGTCAACGAGGTTTTCCGGTTTACTGGGGTCAGGATGATGATTGGGGAAATTGCCGTCCACTTCGCAGAACAGTTCACTGACTTCACAGCCCAGTTCGCGCAGTAATTGCGGCGCGACACCACCCGCTACGCCATTACCACAGTCAACGATGACTTTCATCGGCCTGGCCAGTTTCACATCGTCGGTAATGCGAGAAATATATTGCGCCACCACATCGGCAGAATCCAGTTTGCCGAGTTCTGAGCTGGTGGCGAGATCGCCCTCTTCTATGCGCTGGCGCAGTAACTGAATATCAGGGCCGGACAGAGTGGTGCCACCCAGCACCATCTTCAGGCCATTGTATTCCGGCGGATTATGGCTACCGGTGATCATGATGCCGGAGCCTGTACCAATCTCGTATGCGGCGTAATACAGCACCGGCGTGGGTACCATACCAAGGTCGGTGACATCTCGACCCGCTTCGCGCAAACCTTTGGTTAATGCAGCAATGAGCCTGGGGCCAGAGAGGCGACCATCACGTGCCACGTAAATATGCTGCTCGCCACGGGCTTCGGCCTCGCTGCCTATAGCCCGGCCAATCCAGTAAACAGCCTCTTCGGTGAGCGTTTTGTCGACAATGCCGCGAATGTCGTAGGCCTTAAAAATACTGGGATCGAGATTAGGGGATAAATCTGAAGTGCTCATTCATACATCCTGTAATGTGTGATTGATTGTGTACTAACTAATACCAAGTACCGTGCAAAAAAATACGGACGTTCTCTGTTAAGGGAACGTCCGTACAGGGTATCAGGTTTTACCGAGTAATTTAATGCTGCCCGGTGTGACCAAACCCTCCCTCGCCACGATCGCTTTCATCAAAACTATCCACTATCTCAAAACTGGCCTGCACCACGGGCACAAATACCATCTGCGCAATACGTTCGCCCGGATTAATTGTGAATGCCTTGTCGCTGCGGTTCCAGCAGGAAACAAATAGTTGCCCCTGGTAATCCGAGTCAATCAAACCGGTAAGATTACCCAATACAATGCCGTGTTTGTGGCCCAGACCTGAGCGCGGCAATAAAACAGCGGCCAAATTTGGATCACCAATATGAATAGCAATACCGGTGGGAATTAAATGGGTTTCACCGGGTTTTATTTCCAGCGACTCATCAATGCAGGCACGAAGATCCATGCCGGCAGAACCATCGGTAGCGTAATGTGGCAGCTCGATTTCTTTGCCAACGCGTTTATCAAGAATTTGTAACTGGATTTGGGTCATTGCTTTTAAGTCTCTACTTTGTTGTTGTTATTTT
>JAUWLO010000224.1 GCA_030613605.1 Gammaproteobacteria bacterium
TCGACGCTCCGCTTCGCTACGCGCCAACCAAACGCTCGAACGGAAAATTTCACCATGATAATCAGGCCGCAAGCGGCCCATTATCACGGCGCAATTTCCGCTCAGCTCGGCCATTGTATGGACTCATAGCCCACATTCACACGGTGGGTAATCCATGTCAGGCCAGAGATTACCCTGTTTTTCCATCAATACTGCGTCAATCGGTTTTTCTTTGATCCCGAACGGCCTGCCAATTTTCTCGGATACCCGCTTTTCCAGAGTTCTCAATTTACAAATCAAGTCAGGATGCTCACGCCTCAAGATTCTAAGCTGGGCATCAGTCTGATAAGGACAAAACCAACACCCTGACTTTCTGGGCACCGGCAAACCATGATCCGCAATTAATTTCTTGCATCCTTCACGATCTATCCCGTTTTCAATCAACACCCACCGGTGTTCGATTCCTTTTGTCGTAGATATTTTTGCCCGTTTTGCTTCTCCAGCATCAATGCCTATATGCATCCAGCATGGCTTATCCACGTACTTATGCACAACCCGCACTTTAAATCTGTCAGTACACCATCGATGCTTAACGCTTGGGATTATCTTTTTAAAATGGCAATAATCATACAGGTTGTCAAAACGTACACCTTCCCTGGTGCCTGCATCTGGCTTGAGAATTGTAACTGGGTATTTGTCGCAAAACAGTTTCACATATTTTGCTGTTTCTGGGCTATCGGCTCCATGGTCGACATAGATAGCCTCAAACTCCACACCCTGATCCATCAGCAAAAAGTAAAGAGCAACAGAATTGACACCAAAACCCATGGACAAATAGTGCTTAACTGGCACACCATCCATGCAACAAGTCGCTGCACTCTGACCCCGTGCAACGCCGTTTTCCAGATTCATATTTTTGGTTTGCTTACTTTTCATTTTCAATTTTCCTTCCGTGGTTTTATGCACGGGTCAGGTGAGCTGGTACGTTATACGTACAAATTACACCACAGCCATTCACCCATTGGGGCACATTTGTCAGCAATAGCATGTCCTATCTTGTCCTTTTCATCAGCCTCAAGATGAACGGCACTGAAAATTTCATTACCGTCAACGTCATTGACTGCAACTACTGCACATTCAGTAAAGAAGTCACCCTTCTTCATTTCTGCTGGCAATGCTGGCAGAGGGATCAATGATACAAGAAAAGAATTATCGTCTTTTTTACCTTTAGAAATCTCAACTCTCATATTTCTATCCATGTTTAGTCTCCATTAAATTTTAATAATCGTATAACAAGCGGGTAAACGCGGAAGCCGAAACTACCCGGCTCCGGTTACCCTTGGTCGTTAGCTGGCCTTGGTTGCACTTATAAACGCATCGTACATCAGACCAATGATCCGATATTTATTCATGTGGCTCTTTTTCATCCCCCGGTATTTAATAAACACAGGCCGCAATGCTTCGTAAGTATCCTCCAAGCACTCCCTGGGTAATCCGCGTCGGCCAGCTAACAAAACGTTTAACTCGGATGCTTCGCATCCTGCCGGTTTATCGGTGTTCTGCTCTTCGTTGCTCATGTCTCGATTACTCCAAGTTTGGTGTTTGGCACCGGTTAACTCAGCCGTTATATCTGCTCAAACCCGAAAGTTTCCAAGCTGCCAACGCATGACAACAGCAAGCATTTATTATTGGTATCCGACATTCCGTAATAAAAGTCGTCATCACCATAAACGACACCAAAAAAAACATATCTCTTCCCATTGTTATCTTTAAATTTCTTGCCAATCAGGTGAAAGGTCTCTGTTACTATGTTTCTAAAATTACCCTCACAGATGCACCCTGGTATAACAATAGCATCCACCGGAACCTTGCCAGCGCGTTCTTCAGGCTTACTTTGGTCGGTTATTTTATCTTCCATCTTCGTGTCTCCTTCTGTGTTTAAAGTGGCAAGGTCAAGTAATGCTGGACGTTAGCTTTCAGTAACGTATTGCACCAATCAAAAATGGCATTTTACAATCAGGGCATCTAACCACTTCATCCCAATCAACAACCCCAATCGTTCCATCAAATACAGTCTCGTACAAATACCCATCACAAGTCAATGCTTCAACATCAAATAGATTAAACGAAGCATGACACTCTTCATTGGGGCAAACAATAATAGCGCTAAGTACAAGCTCACAATTTACTTTTTTTGAGCACATATTCCATCCTCTTAAACATAAAAGCTAACAAGCAGGTGCAGTGGAAAACCGGGCTACCCGCTCATTTCAATATCTGCTCAGTGGCCGGCTTTCCACTGACCTCGATCCGTTATCTTCCGCCACGTCCCATATCGTCGTGCATATCGGTTAACACACTGCTACAATTAACCTCCGAATTAGGGATGTAAAAATAAAAGATAACCAGCAAATCATCACGCCGCACTTTGCAGCTTCTTTCTCAACTGCTCTTTGCGCCACTCCGCTATCATTTCGGTATCGGATTCCCAACCAATACCGCCGAATTTATCGGCAGGAAAGCCGCATTCCCTTATCCATTTGAGGACAGAGGCCTCGCTGCGGTTGCAGTGTTGACAAATTTCTTTCATTCCGGACAGTGCCGCCATGTATCACCACCTCTCTCGTTTTTCTTTCGGTTTCCGTTGTTGCTGATCCTGCTTAACGGCTGATGGCTGCCGCCAGTTGCGGATCCCGATAATATCGGCGGCAGACAGCCCGTACACCCAGCAGTCCCACTGGTGGTTATCCTTGCCCTTGGGACAGATCCAAAATCCGCGCTCGTCCTGGTACTCGGCGCAGAGCTGCTTTGCATAACCGGAGTCGGTATCGGCGTGCAGCCTGATACCGCCTGGGTCGCCCGGCTCGATCTGCAGCTTGCGGGACAGCTCATCCTTGTTAATTGTGACGTTGATGGTATACAGGTTGAGCCCGCCGGGGATAGGGACTTTTTTACCGACCGATGACGGGTAATAATCAAGCCGCTTGACGTTCCAGCCCTGCTCCATGGTGCGCCTGCCCTTGATCGGTTTCCAAAACGGATGGGTACGGCAGAAATTATACACCTCCACGGTGCGGCTGTGCTTGGGCCGGTGCGGATCCGTGCCGCCGCCTGAGTCTATCCAGCCTGACTGACAGCGGTAATCTTTTTTATCCGCGTCCTGCCATGTCCTGGCCGCAATATCGACCAGGTGCTTAAATGACAGCACATAACCATGCTCGATCATTGCAGCGTCCAGGTCCTGGCCCCAGCCGAAGGCAAGCACCTTGTAGTGGAATCCACGCTGCTGGGTGTCGGCAATAATCATCAGACAGGCAGAATCACGCGGCACCACCGCCCTGGGCATGGTCTCATCGCGCAGGCGCAGGATATAATCCTCCTGCCTGTCCACCTGCTCAAATGTGTAATCGATGGCCTCGTAGCCGTTGGCCCAGGCTATCCGCTCGGCAACCGTACCGTTTTGCGCCCTGAGCCAGACCATGGCAATTTCCGACAGCGGCACGTCCAGACACTCCCATGCCCGGTGGTGGAAACCAACACGGGCCGGACGC
>JAUWLO010000003.1 GCA_030613605.1 Gammaproteobacteria bacterium
GGCAAAGGCGCCGAAGTCCAGCCTGGTGGCAGGATTGCTCCCCTGGATGCTAATGCCGTTTACTGTGACGCTGTCCATGCTGGGGTGCTGGTCGAGCAGGTGTTGGATTTCCTCCTGAGTTGGGGGCGGCCCTTTCGGTGGCTCATCGCTGGCAAACCCCCACAGTGCAATGAGATTGCCAATGGCGGGATTAAATAAACCGCCGCTAAGTGTGGAAAGCTCAGAGGCTCGTTTTATCAGGGGTAAAATCGAAGGTCCACCGGTGAAAGGCTTGCCACTGGCGAGGAAATAATTGGTCCGGGTGAGTGGCCCGGCCTGCCAGGCATGCCAGGCACGGTGCATGTATTTAAAATCTTCATCGAGCTGGGCAACAATTTGTTGCCCTTTTTTTTCTTCTACGCCCCAGAGCTTGATGTCGACAATGGTGCCAAAGACCAGCAATTGTTGGTGGTAGACGGCTGGTTTTGGGCTGCAGCCCAGCAGTAAAAGCAGGGAAAATATCAGTAAGATGCGGGTAACTGTTGCGAACATGTCTCTAAGTGCCTAATTAATGCGTTTTTCAATGGCGTCCATGAGTTGGCCGGCAATATCCAGGCCATAAAGGGCATCGAGTTCTCGTATGCAGGTTGGGCTGGTAACATTGATCTCGGTCAGGTAATCACCGATCACATCCAGCCCCACAAAGAGTAACCCCATTTCTTTCAGGCGTGGTGCGACCTGTTTGCAAATCCAGCGGTCACGTTCCGATAGTTCCACCCCTACCCCTTTGCCGCCAGCGGCGAGGTTGCCGCGGGTTTCACCTTTGGCGGGGACTCGAGCCAGGGCAAATGGCACGGGCTCTCCGTCTACCAACAAAATGCGTTTATCGCCCTGGCTGATTTCCGGGATAAAGCGTTGCGCCATGGCGTAGCGGCTACCGTAATCGGTGAGGGTTTCAAAGATGACACTGATGTTGGGGTCGTCTGCGCGCACGCGAAAAATGGAGGCACCACCCATGGCGTCCAGTGGTTTTAATATCAGATCGTTATGTTCTTTAAGGAATTGGCGCAGCCGAGTTTGGTCACGGGTGACCAGTGTCGGCGGCGCACATTGTGGAAACCAGGCGCAGGCCAGTTTTTCGTTGGCCTCGCGCAAGGATTGAGTCCGATTTACCACCAACGTTCCCTGTGCCTCGGCGAGAGCCAGGATTTGGGTAGCGTAGAGGTATTCAGTGTCGATGGGCGGATCTTTGCGCATCAGCACAACATCCAGTTCCGACAGTTCCATCTCCTGCGATTCACTGAGGCTAAACCAGTCTTTTGGATCGTCCCGTACAGTGAGTTCTCGGGTGCTGGCAAAGGCTTTGCCGTCGCGCAAATAAAGATCACCCATCTCCATGTAGGTAAGACTCCAGCCGCGTTTTTGCGCAGCCAGAGCCATCGCAAATGTGCTGTCTTTGTGGATGTTGATGGAACCGATGGGATCCATCACAAGGCCAAGGTTGGTCATATTTTAATCAATCACATGAGGTTAAGTAGTGGATAAAATGTGCCTCTGGGGGATAGTTTGTCAATCTGGCTAATACAGTAATTCCGTCGGGTGGAAATATCGGCATTATTCATCGCCTGTTCTTTAAGTATCCTGATAGACGGCCGATAGTTTTCCTGTGAACCTGACAGGAACGATATTTGTATGGGCAGCAAGCACTTATGGATTGTACTTGAATAATGTGATAAATAAACAGGGCGATGCTATTGATTTAACAGGCCAGTTTAGGGCTTTTCTGCCCTGCCGTAACACTGGAAACAACGCTAAAGGCCATGACATTTAACTCATCTGAAGAGTGTTTGGTCGAATAACAAGTTGTTTAAGCATGGCTCTTCCCAAACGAATATTGATGGATTTGGTTGGTATTTTATAACGTTGTAAAACGAAATCGTTTTACGCGAACGCAGTATTAACTCTGATAGAGGTGTAATGGTGGCGAGCGATACAACAGATTCCGCCCTGGACGGCGTGAAAGTCATGGTTATTGATGACAGTAAAACCATTCGTCGTACTGCGGAGACGCTTTTAAAAAAGGCCGGTTGTGAAGTCGTGACTGCCATTGATGGTTTTGAAGCATTAGCAAAAATCACAGACCAAAACCCGGATGTTATTTTTATCGATATTATGATGCCACGTCTGGATGGGTATCAGACATGTGCGCTTATCAAGAAAAACAAGACTTACAGAAACACCCCGGTTATTTTGTTAACAAGTAAGGATGGGCTTTTCGATCGTGCGCGTGGGCGTATTGTTGGCTCTGACCGGTATTTGACAAAACCATTTACCAAGGATGAGCTGCTGAATGCCATTAAAGAACATCTTGCGGTTGAGCAGTAGATTTTTGTTGGACTGATTTTGTGAATCAAGTGATTTTTATTATTCAGGTATTTTGAACGTAATTAAGTAATTTTTGGGAGCAACGAGATGGCAAATATTTTAATCGTCGACGATTCACCCACCGAGATTCATGTGTTGACTACAATGCTGGAAAAGAACGGGTTTGTGGTTTCCACTGCAGCAAGTGGTGAAGAAGGAATTGAGAAAGCCAAAGGCGAAAAACCGGACCTTATTCTGATGGATGTGGTTATGCCTGGCATGAATGGTTTTCAGGCTGCTCGATCGATAACAAATGATTCGGAAACCAGCGCGATTCCAATCATCATTGTAAGCACAAAAGACCAGGAAACCGACAAAATGTGGGGATTGCGTCAGGGCGCGAAAGACTACGTTACAAAACCTGCTAATGAAAAAGAACTTATTGCCAAAATTAATGCGTTGCTGGGCGGCTGAGTTTTTTCTCTGGCAATTTGTGTCAGGAAATTGTGGATAACATATAGGGTATCAGTAAGTGGCCAGAAAAAAACATCCTTTTGAATTATTGCAGGAACTGGAAGCGTTAAGCAGAAAAAACGCCAAAGGTTTACCGCAAGAAGTGGAAGTGAAAGAGTTGTGGGATGGTATTGGCTTTCGTATTGGCGATATTTACATGATTGCACCTATTGATCAGGTTAATGAGATTTTGTACTACCCCAGTATGACGCTTGTGCCAGGCACCATGCCCTGGGTGAAGGGGTTGGCGAATATTCGCGGCTCATTATTGCCGGTGATGGATTTGCAGCGTTACCTGGGTCAGCCAGCAATACATTTACGACAACATTCGCGAATCATAGTTATCAACCAGGGTGAATTAACTGCCGGGTTGCTAGTGGATGAAGTTATGGGGTTGCGACATTTTGAGCCGGAAGAAAGAGTGTCGCGAATCAAAAAACTTGATCCGACTGTAAAAGCGTACATTCGAGGAGCGTTTCGGCAGGGAGAGATTATCTGGCACTTGTTTGATATGTCTGTTCTTGCAGCTGATCCAGAATTTTACAAAGTGGCTGTTTAGGTGTTTTTGTTTGGTGAGTTTCGTGGTTGGCATTGATTAATGCTCTTTATTGGCTAAACAAACACACCAATATGGCCGCTAGTGTTATTAGCTTGAAAAAAGTCACAAAATCACTGGTTTTAACGGGGTATTGTTGGCGCATTAGAATATTGAAAGCATAGAAATAGTATTAATATAAATGACATGGCCAGGAGCCGATTACGATGAAAATAGGAATCAAAACGAATTTTACCGCTGATAAAGGCTTGGTGTTTATAGGTGGCGGGGCGTTAATTCTCCTGGTGCTTGCGGTTGCAGTCTTCGTGTATGTGGGCGCCCAGGCTGATTATGATAAGGAATACATCAGTTTGGCAGGTGAGCAACGCGTTCTTTCACAAAGTCTGGTGAAAAATGCGGTGGAATCATCCAGCGCCAAGGTTGAGGCTTTTAAACAGCTTAAGCTAGCGAGGATTTCTTTTGAAAATATCCTGAACACCCTGGTTAACGGCAAACCGGAAACTGGTTTGCCGCCGTCGCCTGAAGTGTCTCAGGTCACGTTGGCAGAGTTAGACGTGCTATGGACAGGCTTCGCTAAAGATGCTGATACGGTATTGGGCGCTGAAGGTGTAATCCGTATGTTGAGTGAGTTTGTTGGTGCCATCAATGAGGCAATGCCAGATTTGCTCGCTCTTTCAGATGAGGTGGTGAGTATCATGATCGACTCTGGATCCAGCGCTAACCAGGTTTATGTTGCCAGTCGGCAGCTTATGTTGGTGCCCCGTATTTCTGTTAATGCTAATAAAATCCTCCAGGGTGGTGAAGGCTCTAAAGCGGCTGCACAGCGGTTTGGTCGTGATGCTGCGTTGTTTGGTCGGGTGCTTGAAGCCATGTTGAAGGGCAATCGCCGAATGAATATTAAGCGTGTGCGTGACCCAGATGCACGTGAAAAACTAACAGAGGTTGTAAAACAATTCGATACAGTGCATGAGTTGGTTGGTCGTGTTCTTGAGCAAACGCCAACTTTGTTTAAAACTCAAAAAGCTTCTGTGGCTATGGCCAAGCAGAGTGAAAATTTGCTGGCAATGACCACAACCTTGATGGAAGGCTACCGCAACCTGGGTGGTGATCGTGCTATTACTGGCGCGACGGGTAATATGCTGGGTGTTGTCGCCTTGCTGTTGTTTGTCTGGTTGGGGATAAGAGTACAAACAGAAACAAGCCAACGTTTGAATGTAACGGCTGATCACAATAAACGTAATCAGGACGCCATTATGCGGTTGCTGGATGAAATTGGCGATTTGGCCAATGGTGATTTAACGGCTACCGCTACTGTGACAGAAGATATTACCGGTGCTATTGCAGATGCGCTTAACTACACTATCGAGCAGTTGCGTGTCCTGGTTTCCACTATTAACGAAACCACCGTGCAGGTGTCTTCGTCTGCTCAGGAAACGCAGGCAACGGCGATGCATCTTGCCGAGGCCAGTGACCATCAGGCAGAGCAGATTACTGCGGCGTCCGCGGCTATTAACGAAATGGCAATTTCCATCGACACGGTGTCCTCTAACGCAGATGAGTCCTCTAGCGTTGCCACACAATCTGTGGACATAGCGAAAAAAGGCGCCAGAGCGGTGCAGGACAATATTCGTGGTATGGATACTATCCGTGAACAGATTCAGGAAACGTCCAAACGTATTAAACGTCTGGGTGAAAGCTCACAGGAAATCGGCGACATGGTTGAGCTTATCAACGACATTGCAGATCAAACCAACATTCTGGCCTTGAATGCTGCTATTCAGGCTGCCATGGCCGGTGAATCAGGTCGTGGTTTCGCGGTGGTTGCCGATGAGGTGCAACGACTTGCTGAGAAATCCACTGATGCTACGCGTCAAATTGAAGCTCTGGTGAAAACGATTCAATCAGATACCAGTGAGGCAGTTGCTTCTATGGAAACATCAACTACACAGGTGGTTGAAGGCGCCAAGCTGGCGCTGCATGCCGGTGATGCGTTGGCAGAAATTGAAAACGTGTCGACCCATCTGGCCGAGTTAACACAATCTATTTCGAACTCAGCTCAGCAACAGGCGACAGCCGCTTCTAGTATTTCGGAAAGTATGAACGTGATTCAGGAAGTTACCACGCAGACATCAGCGGGTACTAATGAAACATCGGCTTCGATCGGTAACCTTGCTGACTTGTCGAATGAGCTACGCCGTTCAGTTTCTGGTTTCAGGTTGCCAGGTTAATTTCTTGTTTCTCTATGAAAGCTGTTTGTTGTAATTGGTATACAGAAATTAAATATTACAAGTAAATGACTACGTGTTGATGAAGCCGACGATAGAGTATTTGCCAGGGTTTGAAGAGCTGGCTGTAAAGCGTCTCCCGAAGATGGGGCGCGAACAATTTCTGCGGTGGGCTGCTCTGTTAAAGGATAGAACCGGCATGCGATTTCCTGACAACAGGATTTCTTTTCTAGTGACTAATCTGGGAATGCGTATGCGGCAATTAGGCATCAGTGATTACCAAACTTATTACGACTACGTTCAAAATGGTCGTCAGGCCATGGTTGAATGGGATAAGTTGGTTCACCACCTTACCGTGCATGAGACACGGTTTTTGCGCAATGAAAATGTGCTGGCAATGATTAGTGAGCATTATTTGCCTGAAATGCTGGGCGAAAGTGGAGCAGTTACCCCGACAACGATTGATGTGTGGAGCGTTGGTTGTTCCACTGGTGAAGAGCCTTATAGCGTTGCCATGGCGATAGATGATTTCATGATTCAGCGCGGCGGAGATTACTATCTTGGCATTACGGCCAGTGATATTAGCCGTGATGCATTGGCTGTAGGCCGTAAGGGAATCTACAGCCGAAAACAGATTAAAGAAATAGAGCCGGATTGGCTGGATAGATATTTTACGATAACGGATGATGATAAATTTCAGGTGCGTGAGGCATTGCGTAAAAGGCTCTGTTTTAATCATTTGAATATTCTGGATGTGGGTAAAATGCCCATTGGTAAAATGAATATTATTACCTGTCAGAATTTATTGATCTATTTTGACAAAGAACAGCGGGTTGATATTGCAAATACGCTGGTTGAACATTTGCTGCCGGGCGGTCTGTTGATTTTAGGTGTGGGCGAATTGTTGCAATGGGATAACCCGCTTGTTGAGCGGTACCCCCATGAAAACACTTTGGCATTCAGACATGTGCACTAAATGTTTGTGTTTGAAAAAGGCGCCGGTAAAAAGGCAATTGCTATTAATAAATAATATAAAACAGGCATGTTGAAGATATGGCCGAACAATTTGATTATGCCACGCTAAAGTGGATTAAAGATGAAATCCAGGAAAGCCTGAATCAAACTCAGCAAGCCCTGGAAGCCTTTATTGAAGATCCCAGTGATACTACGCAGATTCGTTTTTGTGCGGCCTACCTGCATCAGGTTTTGGGCACGCTGCAAATGGTGGAAATTTATGGCGCCGCCTTGCTTGCTGAGGAGATGGAAAAAGTTGCCAATGCGTTGCTTAATGAACAGATCCAGCAAAAAAATGATGCGTTTGACGTATTAATTCGCGCAATTATCCAGCTGCCTGCATATCTTGAAGGTCTGGAACGTGGACAGGCAGACATGCCTGTTGTACTTACGCCCCTGCTGAATGATTTGCGCGCAGCACGCGGCGAACCCCTTCTAAGTGAGAATGCTTTTTTCTCACCGGACATTAATACTCCCCCGCCGAAAAAGCATTTATCGTCAGGAAAAGAATATCCGGAAATCCAGGTTTATGCGCGCAAGTTACGACCTGTTTATCAGGTGGCGTTACTGGGCTGGTTTCGGGGTGAAAATCTTGATAGCAGTCTGAAAAAACTTTCAGCGGTGTTGAGTGAATTACAGAATGCTTCAACGCTGGATGCGACACAACGATTATGGTGGGTGTCTGGTGGTATTCCTGAGGCTCTGCTGGATGATGGGCTGGAAACCAGTGTTTCCGTCAAGATGTTGATGGGTAAGGTTGACCGTGAAATAAAAAAACTTATTGATCATGGTGAAGATGCAATAGTCGCTGAGGCTCCGGTGGAGCTGTTGAAAAACTGTTTGTACTACGTGGGACTTTCGAAATCGAATGGCCCTCGAGTCAGCGCGCTAAAACAGGCTTTCGATCTTGACAGGTTATTGCCATACAGTGGTGATGTCGATCAGGCGATGGATGATCTTAAAGGTTCGACTAATGAGATCATGGATAATGTATCTTTGGTTATTAAGGAGGACCTGCTTCATGTAAAAGACCAGCTTGATATATTCGTCAGAAGTCCTGAACGTAACCTGGATGATTTGGTAGCGTTGGGTGAGGTGCTAAATAGAACGGCAGATACGCTGGCAATGCTAAGCCTGGCCGATCTGCGTAAGGTCATCCAGGATCAGGTGACCAATATCGAGAAACTGGTTGTTGACGCGACTGATCCAGGCGATAACGCGTTAATGGAAATAGCCAGCGCCCTGCTCTATGTTGAATCTTCGCTGGATACGTTGAAGGAATCAAACCGCAAGCACTCTGAAAGCGAAGCCCCTGACCTTGCTATACATGATGAAGATGGTGGTGAGGGTAGTGTAGTGTTATTACCGCCCAGTGAGCAGAGTCAGATAACCAGTATGGTTATTAAAGAAGCCCGAGAAGTGTTGGCTGACGTTAAAGAAGGGTTTAATACTTTCGCCATAGAGCCCGAGCGCACTGATGCTATAGCAGATTCTCCAGCAAAACTGCTGCAAATTCAGGGCGCGCTTGCGGTGATGAATTATGATCGTGCTGCTAACCTTCTGGGTGCAGCAATTGCTTATATTAGTAAAGATATGTTGGCTAACCAGGAAAATGTTGATGCATCAAAGCTGGATATTTTAGCGGATGCCATTACCAGTATTGAATACTACCTGGAGGCAATTGAGGAGGGCCGTGGACAGCCGGAAAATGTTCTTGCGGTTGCAGAAATTAGTGTTGAGCAACTGGGTTATCCAGTTAGCGGAGAATATTCTATTTCTGGTTCAGCTATTTCTGATGCGGTTGATGCAAATAATATTTTTGAAGACGTTACACCAGATGACGAAATTGAATTTGATTTTTCAGAAGAGCCGGAGTTGTTGGCTGAAGGGAATGAAGAAGTCGATGAGGTAACCATCGAAACTGAAGAGCCTGTAGCTGAACCCGAAGTAAATATTGAAATTGATTCGATGCTTCTTGCCGAAGGCCCGGACGACGAGTATCTCGATGAAGATATAGATGATGAAATTCTTGAAATCTTTGTTGAAGAAGCAGATGAAGTATTAGGCATTATGACTGATTGTTTGCATGCGTGGCGCGCAGATAATGCCGATCAAAAATCACTCGAGACCCTTAGACGTTCATACCATACCTTAAAGGGCAGCGGCCGACTGGCTGGCGCTATGGTGATGGGTGAATTCGCATGGGCCATGGAAAATATGCTGAACAGGGTGATGGAAGGCAAGGTTGAAACTAGCCCGAGCATGTTTAAGCTAATGGAGCAGGCTGAGGTCACCCTAAAAAGATTATTGGCACATTTGAAAGGTGAAACGGATCAGCGTCCGCCAGTTAAACGGCTACAAGATCTGGCTATTGCCTTTACAGATGGTAAAGAGTTTAGTGTTAAAGAAGTATTGCCTGTTGTCGCGCATCTGGCAGAAGTTCAGGCGGATACAGGGCAGAGTGACCTTAGTGCAGATACCCCTGTTGCGTCTGAAGATTTGAATGAACCTACTGAACCAGAAGCAGCTCCTGCCGTTGACCCTGTATTGGCACAGGTTTTTAGAAAGGAAACTGTCACCCATCTGGCTGCACTCAATGAATATCTCAGTGAATTTGGTGGATTAGATGAGGCGCCTGTTAATGATGCTGTTCATCGAGCATTGCACACATTGCATGGTAGTGCGCGTATGGCTGGTGTGGATTCAATTGCTGAAATTAGTGAGCCGATGGATCGTCTTGTGCGCGCAATGCACGAACGAGAGATTAAGCTGGATGTTATTGGTCTGACTTTACTGCAAGAATTTACTGTCGGGGTAGAAGCTCTGGCTGAAAATTTTGAATCAGGGCAAGCTGGTATAGCTGATTATAGCGAGCTGCTTGGACGTATCGCCAGTTTGCACGAGCAGGTATTGGCCGTGCCTGTGCCAGAATCTGAAACTGGCAATATACAGAATTTTATTGCATCCGGCTCCGACGGGATTGAAGAGGGTGCAGAAATTGTTGGCGTCTTTCTGGATGAAGCATCGGATGTGCTGGCGAATACCAATGAATACATGCAGCAATGGGCTGCAAATGTTGGTGACATTGAAATTGTTGCTGAGATACAACGGGCTTTGCACACGATAAAAGGTGGTGCGAGGTTGGCCGGGCTGGTGGCTGTTGGTGATTTAACTCACGAGCTGGGCTTAGCCCTGGAATCAGTTGTGGAAGGCAGAAAGGAAGTTTCAGAGACGTTACCAGCATTGGTGCAAAGTGGTCTGGACTGGCTTTTACAGAGCACAAAGATTATTAAAGACGGTGGTGTGGTAGAGCCTGCGGTAGATATTTTGAGTCAGATTGAGGCATTTCAGTTATCCGAAGTAGATGCGGGTGGTTCGTTGACTTTAGATGTTCCAGAGCTGGATGGCCTGGATATAGAAATTTCTTCAGATGAGGTTGCAGATTTATCCCCCACTGAAATTATTGAATTAGAAGAGCCCCTGTTTTCTGAAGAGCCGGTGTCAGAGGAACAAGTTTCAGAAGATCTGGTTTCAGACGAGGCTGCAGATCTGCCGCCCACTGAGATTATTGAATTAGAAGAGTCTTTGCTCTCTGAAGACTTAGTTTCAGAAGAGCTGGTTTTAGGCGAGGCTGCAGATCTGCCGCCCACTGAGATTATTGAATTAGAAGAGCCTTTGCTCTCTGAAGAATTAGTTTCTGAAGAGCTGGTTTCAGAGGAGCAAGTTTCAGAAGAACCTGTCGTAGAAGCGTTTGAAGAGCTGGATGAGGTTGAGGAAATTCAGGCTCAACCAATAGAAGAACCACAAGAGGCAGTGACAGCCGCAGTTGATTATGATGCTGATTTGCTTGAAGTCTTCCTTGAAGAAGCGGATGAAATTCAGGAAGAAACTGAACGCGTGCTTTATGAGTGGGCGGGTGATTTTGAAAACACAGAGCACATAGAGAATATGCAACGCTCGCTGCACACCCTCAAGGGTGGTGCGCGTATGGCAAACGTGGTGGCTGTTGGTGATCTGGCTCATGCTATGGAGTCATTGCTGGAAAGAGTTGCTGATGGCCGTATGCCATCTGCGCCGGAATATCCGGATTTAATGCAAACCTGTCATGACTGGATGGTGCGTGCACTAGAGCAGGCTAAAAAACTTCAGCCTATTATTCCTGCTACTGAATTAGTGGCACAGATTGAGGCTGCTATTAGTGGTAAAAAATATGTACCGCAAGAGCCCGAGGTTGAACAGGAGAAGATTGCCGAAACAGAAGAAGATAATCTGAAGGTTAAGGCTGATGTGACAGCAATTGATGCCGGGAAAGTGACTACGGCACAAATAATTGATATCGCCCCTGAAGCGCTATCAGATGAGGAAACGGAAGAAATTACCGACACGATTGCTTTTGGTGATCAGGCGGAATCGAAAATAGAGGAAGTGTCAGCCGCTACAGGCAGTGATGAGCAAATACGAGTCCGCTCTGATTTGTTAAACAATCTGGTTAATTACTCCGGTGAGATTAATATATACAACTCACGTATTGCTCAGCAGATTGGTGCTTCACGCTTTAACCTGACTGAGTTGGCGCAAACGGTGGCACGTTTGCAAAATCAGCTTCGTAATTTTGAGATTGAAACTGAAACTCAAATTATGTATCGCCATGAAACAACTTCAGAAGAAGATACTGAAGACTTTGATCCGCTTGAGCTGGATAGATTTTCTAATATGCAGCAGCTGTCACGAGGCATGGCTGAAAGTTTGGGCGATCTTACCAGTATCCAGAGCTTGCTGGAAAACCAGTCAAGTGAAACAGATGTTTTGTTGTTACAACAACAGCGTGTAACCGGAGAATTGCAGGATGGTTTGATGCGCACTCGGATGGTGGCATTTTCAAGCGTGTTGCCACGATTACGACGCATTGTCCGTCAAACAAGCAAGGAAGTCGGTAAAAAGGCTGAACTGCATGTTTCCGGTGATGAGGGCGAGCTGGATCGTAGCCAGCTTAATCGTCTGGTGCCTGCTATTGAACATATACTTCGTAACGCGATTGACCATGGCATTGAAACACCGGAAGAACGTAAAAAACTGGGTAAGCCAGCTACTGGCAGTATCAATATTACCTTCCATCATGAAGGTTCAGAAATAGTGTTGACCATTAAGGATGATGGTCAGGGGCTTAATATTGACGCCCTGCGCAAGAAGGCAGTTGAAAAGGGCCGCATGCTGGAAGATGCGGATTTGTCTGATACCGAAATTATGGAATTTATTCTTGAGGCCGGATTCAGTACAGCAGACAAAGTTACCCAGATATCCGGGCGTGGTGTAGGTATGGATGTTGTGAATACCGAAATCAAGCAGCTGGGTGGCACATTACATATTGATTCAAAAGCAGGAAAAGGCAGTACGTTTAAATTGCATTTGCCTTTAACCGTGCTGGTTAACCAGGCACTAATGGTACAGTCAGGCGATGCAACCTATGCTATCCAGCTGCCTAATATTGAACATGTGGTGCGTTTGGGTATTGATGAGCTGAAACCATTGATTGAGAACGATCAATCTGTTTTTGAATATGCAGGAGCTCAATACCAGTATCTAAATTTGGCTACGGTACTTCAGGGCACGGAACCACAATTACCGGAAAAGCGGCAACGGGTTCCCATGATGTTGATGCGTAGCGCAGACCACCGCGTCGCCCTGCAGGTTGACCATCTTATTGGGCGCCAGGAAATTGTTATTAAATCAGTGGGGCCGCAGTTGAGCTCTGTTGGTGTGTTGTCGGGTGCGACTATCCTGCCTGATGGTGAGGTAGCCTTAATTCTTGATATTGGCAATCTTGTTCGCTCAGCTCTCGCTCAGCAACATGGCAAGGCAGTACCGTTGTTGCCGACGGTTGAGGAAGCAGCCGAGGAAGAGCGCGTCCTTACTATTATGATAGTGGATGACTCTATCACTGTGCGTAAGGTTACCGAGCGCCTGCTTAACCGTTATGAATACAATATCATTACGGCCAAAGACGGTGTTGATGCACTCACTGTTTTGCTGGATCAAATTCCCGATGTAATGTTGCTTGATGTGGAAATGCCGCGTATGGACGGCTATGAGCTTGCAACCACGATGCGTAATGATTCACGCCTGAAAGATATTCCAATCATTATGATTACCTCTCGTACTGGCGACAAACACCGTCAGCGTGCAATGGATATCGGCGTTAATATGTATATGGGCAAGCCATATCAGGAGCAAGACCTTATTGAAAACATTTGTACCTTAACGGGAACAGAAAAGGGTTAGCAATTAGCCCCGGTTTATATGTCGGCTAACCAAACAAATACCCGGGTTGCCATTATGGCGACATCTGAGCATAGCCAGGATCATCTTTCTATTTTACTTGGTGATGCTGGGCTGGATGTGGTTATGCATGAATCAGCCGGTGACGGATTCCTCCAACAGTTAGAAAAAGTTCCAGCAGATGTTTTGCTGGTTGATTTTTGTGATGATACTGATTCGGAAGTTGAAGTTATCCAGACCCTGCTTGATTATGATTCTCTGCCCATTTTATTTAATGACAGCAGCAAAGATGGTGGAGAAACAAATTCTGCATGGGCAAAAAAACTGGCTCATAAGCTGATGAAAATGGCTGAGAATTTTGAGCCAGTTCCAGATCTACAATCAGAATTGAAATCAGTTGCAATAAAATCCGCTGAAATTGAGGTTGAGAAAAATAAGAAAACGCCTGAAAAAAATGAGCCGGGTGTTGGGTTTTCCGCAGGTGTAGTGCCAGTAGTTCCGGAGCCAGCGGTAAAAGTAGAAGTTGAATTTGATAATAGTTTTGAGGGTTATCCTCAGCAAAATACTGTTGTCAGCACAACCGCTATAGAAACTGAACCCACTCTTTCCGATCCTCCTGAAGGCGCCGCAATAAATGTTTGGGTACTGGGAGCCTCATTGGGCGGTCCACAGGCAGTAAGACAGTTTGTTATGGCCATAAAAGAGGATTTACCGGTAGCATTTATTCTGGCTCAGCACATTGGCGCGAATCACATGTCATTGTTGGCTGAGCAGTTAAACCGGGTAACAAGCTTCAAAGTATTTACTGGTTATACCGGGCATATGATTCGTCATCGTGAAATAATATTGGCACCTGCGGGTAAACAAATAAAAATAACAGATGATGGTTATATTGCCTTGAAAGATGAACCGCCTAATACGCTTTATTCACCCTGTATTAACGATGTTATCGCGGCCGTAGCAGAGCGTTATGCAAATATGGCGGGTACGATTGTGTTTAGCGGTATGGGTGATGATGGAGCTTCAGGCTGTCGCTCGATGGCTGATCATGGTGGGGTTGTCTGGGCGCAAGACGTTGACAGTTGTGTTATTAGCAGCATGCCTGATCAGGCGCGAAAGACGGGTAATGTCACTTTTAGTGCTGACCCACGCAAATTAGCTGATGAACTATATGCATACTATGACGAATAGCTTTTCGTAAAAAAAATCAGGTTAAATAAAATACTGCTAAATGAAACGGCAATTAGAGAGAAAACATTATGGCACAGACTGAAAGTATTGTTCGTACACAAATTATCCCTCTTACCGGCATGAATCTGGTGTTACCTAACACAAGTATTGCCGAAGTGATTAATTACAGTACACCCACGACGGTAAAAGGTGCGCCTGACTGGTATCTTGGTACGGTGAACTGGCGCGGGATTAATATTCCTCTTGTTTCATTTGAGAAAGCGAATGAAGTTAAGGCCGCCAGGAAATCAAAATTAACCCGAATTGCTGTCCTTAATGGGGTTTCCGGAAATGATAAATTATCATTTTATGGGGTTGTAGTGCAGGGTATTCCCCGTCTGGTTTCTCTGGAGGAGTCCAGCATTCAGGAAGCTAATAGTTCTACAACAAAATTGCCACTGGCTTTATCTCAGGTGACTATTGCCGATCAGGAAGCGGTCATTCCGGATCAGATTAAAATTGAAAAATTACTCAAGCAGTCGGGTGCGGAAGTAAGCCACATCAGCTGAGAACTTATACTTTTAGGAATGTAAAAAAACGGCCTTGGGGAAAGGCCGTTGAAATAAACCACCACCTGAGAGGGAGGAAATTGATGGTGGTTAAGATAATATGTAGACGTTAAGGTTTGAATAGTCAAGAAAATCACTAAGGTATTAGCGCTAAAGTGGTTAAACCTCCTTATAGCGCAGTCCATCACCCAACCAGCGTTTGATGATCGGCGTTACGTGCTGAGGAAAATCGCTAAGAATTTTTTCTGCGCAAAGGGCTATGCGAGGCAGTAATTCCTGGTCGCGCTGAAAGTCTGCGATACGAAGATTCACCAGGCCAGTCTGGCGGGTGCCTAATAATTCACCAGGTCCGCGAATTTCCAGATCACGCTGTGCAATTACGAATCCGTCGTTAGTTTCTCGCATGGTCGCCAGTCGAGCCTTTCCAGTTTTGGACAGTTGTGTACCATATAACAAGACACAGTTGCTTTGTTGTGCCCCCCGACCAACACGTCCGCGTAACTGGTGCAGTTGCGAGAGCCCCAGTCGCTCAGCATTGTCGATGATCATCAGTGAGGCATTGGGAACGTCCACGCCGACCTCGATCACGGTGGTGGCGACCAGTAAATCAATATCCCCCGCTTTGAACGCCGCCATGACGCGTTCTTTTTCAATAGCCTTAAGTCGGCCATGAATTAAACCGGTGCGTACATCAGGCAGTGCATGATGCAGGCTTTCGGCCGTCTCCTGTGCCGCCTGGCATTGCAGGTTTTCGGATTCCTCTATCAGTGGGCAAACCCAGTAGGTTTGTCGCCCATCCCGGCAAGCCTTGTGGACACGGGATACCACCTCATCTCGACGTTGTTCAGAAATAACCACGGTTTCCACCGGTGTCCTCCCGGGTGGTAACTCATCAATGATTGAAAGATCAAGATCCGCATAGGCAGACTGCGCCAGCGTTCGGGGGATTGGGGTGGCTGTCATGATCAACTGGTGCGGAAATTGTTGTTGATGTCCTGTTGTAGAGTGTTGCTCGGTTGATTGTGAGCTGGCTCCCTTTTCGCGTAGCGCTAGTCTTTGATGCACGCCAAAACGGTGTTGTTCATCAATGATAACCAGTCCCAGCTGATCAAAAATAACTTCATCCTGAAACAGGGCCTGGGTTCCGATGATCACTTGTGCATCACCGTTACCAATTGCTGCCAGTGCCGCAGTTCTGGCCTTGCCTTTGGTTTTGCCTGAAAGCCATTGCACCGATATATCCATGGGCTCAAACCAGAGGCTAAAACTCAGGCGGTGTTGTTCTGCCAGCAGCTCCGTTGGTGCCATTATGGCGACCTGATAACCCGCTTCCACAGCCTTGAGTGCAGCAAGTGCCGCCACAATGGTTTTGCCACTGCCAACATCACCCTGCACCAATCGCTGCATCGGCGTGGCCTGGTTAAGATCATGACTTATTTCCCTGTTAACGCGAAGCTGGGCATGGGTCAGGGTAAATGGTAATTGCTTTAATAAAGCTCGGGACAATTTGTCCTGACTTTGCAGAGAAGGGGCCGCATGCTTTTTGTGTTGCGCACGTAATTGCTTGAGACTTAACTGTTGCGCCAGTAATTCTTCAAATGCCAACCGCTGTTGAGTTGGGTGAGTGCCTGCCATAAGTGTATGAAGCGGTGCGTCAGGGGGTGGGTGGTGAACGAAATACAGCGCCTCTTTCAATGGAGGAAAGCCTTCGTGCTGGATAACTTCGGCTGGCAGTAACTCGTTTAGATGTTGTTCAAAAAGAGCTGGACTGGATAAAACCGTGTCGATAAAAGAGCGTAATTTTAATTGACCCAGGCCATCGGTGACCGGATAAACCGCTGTGAGGTGTTCCTCGCTTGTTAAGGGTGTATTTTTGTCAATTAAACGGTATTCCGGATGAATCACTTCCAGTTTGCCAGCGTTGCCTCGAATTTCTCCAAAGCACTGTATCCATGCGCCACGTTCTAGCCCTGCCTGTTGTTTAACGCTGAAATAAAAAAAACGTAAGGTAATCGAGCCCGTGCCATCAGATATGCGAGATAACAGCATGCGGCGACGGCCATATTTAATTTCGGTTAACTGGATTTCGCCACGGAAAGTGACCTCATCGCCGGCGCGCAGACTGCCTATGGGGGATAATCGGGTACGGTCCTGGTAGCGTATGGGTAGATGGAATAACAAGTCCTGAATTGAATAAATACCCAGGCGCCCTAGTTTTTCCTCAACACCCGGGCCTATGCCCCTGATCTGTGTCAGAGAGGGTGGTGGCTTCTGTGCATTAATATTGTGTGGAATAGTGGGAGATGAATTCAATTCATATCAGCCGGTAATTTTTGTTATTACTGTAATCCTGTTGATGTGATTGTACACATCGCTGGCCAATGAATAAAAATAGATTTTACAGGCCTTATAATAGAAATGGGCCGGTATTAGCCGGCCCATTCGTGCTGCTTTGTATGTGAGTATGCTTATTTAACGCTGCTGTAAAAAGCGGCCAGGTCGGCAATATCACCGTCGCTTAGGCCAGAGACCATGGAACTCATCATTGGGTCTTTGCGTTGACCATCACGGTAAGCCTTGGTGGCCTTCACCAGATAAGCTTCTTTCTGGCCAGCCAGGTTCGGGTTGGCAGGGTTAGTGCTACGACCGTTCATGCCGTGGCAGCCCGTGCAGCTTGCGCTTTTTGCCTTGCCGGCAGCGGCATCGCCTCCCGCCATGACATTCATTGATAATGATAGAGCAGCAGCAGTTATAGTCAGCTTAATTATTGATTTCATATTTACTCTCCAGTTTTTGTTGTTAGTGTATATAGCGCTTATAGATCGACTTTTTGGGAAACAAAACCACCCTGATCTAGTATCTCCTGTGGCAGAGTATAAAACCACATCTGGTATATTGAGATTACCCATTGAATAGCGAATGCCACGCCCATGAGTGCACCACTACCCATCACAATCCAGGCGAATGGTGGGTAAATCTTGGTGAGATACCAGGAGCCGATGTCAAGGATAATCGCTATAAATGGTACCATGATGATAATGCATTTTGCCCACAAAGGTCTGATGTAGGCATGGCTAAAAATGGTACTCACTATAAAAAAGATAAAGGTGATGCCAAACAAGTGAATGTGGGACACGCGGACGAGTGTGAAGATATCCATTCCAGTGTCGGCTTCAGTGACATGGCTAAGATTTTCGAAACCCTTAAGGTTGGGTATGTGGGGATTTTTTCCGTTGTGACATGTTAAACAACGTTTTCCAATGATTTCATCTATCCCGTTCGATGTATATTCCGACTCACTTACGCCACTTCTAACCCAGGCAATGACTTTGTTGCGTTCTTCCGTGGGTAACATGTTCGCCATGGGGCCATTAAGTGCGGATTCAAGCTTGGTATCGGTTTTACTGCCACTGTAAGCAATGATCAGGTCATCAACTGATAACATCGGATTTCCATCACGTCCGGCGTGAGAGGAAAAAATGTGGATCATGGCAAATAAATAACCAATACCAAGCACAATCAGTGTGCTTGTATACAGAACCCGCATGCTCATCGGAAACATACTGAAATGCGCATAGTGCTGTTGGTTCATACTGTTCTCCCTGGAAAAATCCGGGCGTTATGGCCAGGTATATCTTGTCTGGAATTGTTGAAAACAATTCTGGTTGGGCTGTTTTTCAGTTTTGGGCTGTTTTTCAGCGTTAGGAATGGCATTGATCTTTTTGTTATCTTTTAGCAATGGTTATTAGTATAACCTAATATTTTCATACTATATGCTAATGGGCGCTCTCTACAAAATAAAGTTTTTCGCAGGGGGTAAAAGCCTATTTTATTCCCGATTTCTCATCCAGGCTGCCTCGTAAGTTACTGACCAGTCTATTCTGATTGGCGTTATTAATACCAGATTAATTTACTCATATATTAGCCTTGTAATTCACATGGCTAAATTGCAATTTGTTACCTATCTTATGTGTATGGGTTAAATGTGTAGCTTATCAACTCTTTAAATCTGACTAACGCACTATGCTATCAACCCTGTTTTAAACATCTGTTAGGGATTACTCATTTGGGTTTACACAGGGAAACACCAAACAACATATTTATCAGTATTCCGAAATCAATAAAAAAAGGAGGAAACCATGCGTAGATCTATAGTCACTAGGTTCATCGCACCCCTGGGTATTCTCGGTATTATGTTATTGCCCACATCTGTTTCAGCTGATGAACTAAGCCGGGCATCCATGTTGAGTTATACCTGTGCGGGCTGTCATGGTACCGATGGCATTAGTCCAGGCTCAATCCCCAGCATCGGCTGCAAGTCTGCCGATGTCATTGAAAAGGCCCTGAAGGAATATCGTAGTGGTAAGCGTTTTTCCACGGTGATGGGTCGCCATGTTAAAGGCTACACCGACCAGGAGATTCAACTTATCGCTGGTTTCTTCGGCACGTATTGCAATAAGCCAACAAAAAAATAGGGAGAACACAGCCATGAATAATTATTCACGTAGAGATTTTATGAAGTGGGCTGGCGCTGCCTCTGTTTTCAGTGCGATGGGTTGGCCTTTGGGTGCTCTTGCAAAAATGGGACGTTCTGCTGCCAAAGTGGTTGTCATTGGCGGTGGTTATGGCGGCGCCACCTGCGCGAAATACATTCGCAAGATGGCTCCTGGCATAGAAGTTACCCTGATAGAGCAAAACAAGCGCTATACCACATGCCCTTTTAGCAACACGGTCATTGGCGGTTTGAAAAAAATCGAGGACATTACCCATGGTTATGACAATTTGCGCAATCGTCATGGTGTGAATGTGATCCATGACATAGCAGAAGAGGTGAATCCTGCCAAAAAAGTGGTGAAGTTAAAGGGTGGAGCAAAACTTGAGTATGACAAACTGATTATGTCACCGGGTATAGAGTTCATGTGGGGCAAGATTGAAGGTTACGATCAGGCTGCCAGTGAGGTTATGCCACATGCCTGGAAGGCTGGACCGCAAACTACCTTGTTGCGCGCAAAAATTGAGGCTATGAGAGATGGTGGTACGGTGATCATTGCAGCGCCTGCCAATCCTTTCCGTTGCCCCCCTGGGCCATACGAGCGAGCTAGTCTTGTCGCCAACTACCTAAAAAAACACAAACCCAAGTCTAAGGTTATCGTTCTGGACCGCAAGGATAAGTTTTCCAAACAAGCTCTGTTCGTCAGTGGTGGGGAAGCTTTGTATCCGGGCATGATCGAATGGGTATCCAAATCGGCTGGTGGTACGGTAGTAAGGGTGGATACCAAGGCCATGGAAGTGGAAAACAATAATGGTTTTACCTATCAGGGCGATGTTATTAACGTTATTCCACCTCATCGAGCTGGCACTATTGCTCAACGTACCGGGCTGGCTGACAAGAGTGGTTGGTGCCCAATTAACCAAACTACCTTCGAGTCCAGGAAACACAAAGATATCCATATCATTGGTGATTCTGCGATAGCCGGCAAAATGCCCAAGTCGGGTTATGCCGCTGCTAGTGAAGGTAAGGTTTGTGCAGCGGCCGTGGTTGCCGAACTGGGTGGCCTTAATATGCCCGAGCCATCCTACGTCAACACTTGCTATAGCCTGGTTGGCCCTGAATACGGCATATCTGTTGCGGCCGTTTATCGTCTCACCAAGAAAGGCATCACTCCTGTGAAAGGTGCGGGTGGTGGTAGTCCCAAGGTAGCAGACAGTACCTTCCGTAATATGGAGGCTGTCTATGCTCAGGGCTGGTACGACAGCACCGTTGCTGACATGTTCCGGTAATTAACAATCAGCAACATATGAAAGGGCGACAAAAGTCGCCCTTTCATACCTTACCGTGTAGCTCGGCTTTGTCATTTCTGTAACCAAATAAATTGTAGTGAGAGAATAAAATTTATTTTAATTTATTCCGTAAGTTTAAATTTTGCTCATTAAAGGGTGTTAATTCTGGTAAAACACTAAACCATTTCCTATGCTTAACGGGTAGAGAAATAATTTAGCAATACGAATATCCGTGAATTTTTGTCGGTCTTTCGCGCACGCTTTTTTGCCATTTTTTACAGACTTTTCCCATTTTTTGCCGAGGGGAGGAGATGTTGCACTGCCCATCAAAAAAAATAGTCTGTATTGGCCTAATGGTATTTTTTTTCGGAGGAATATCATTCGCTAGCCTGAATAGTTTTTTCGACTATACCAATGACACAGAATTTTGTGTTTCCTGTCACTCAATGCAGATCAATTACAAAGAGTACAAGGAAACATTGCATTACAAAAACGCCTCGGGTGTACAAGCGAGCTGTGCCGATTGTCATGTACCCAAATCCCTTGGCCCAAAATTTTTTGCCAAGGTAGTGGCCGTCAAGGATGTGGTGTATGAGCTGATGGGTACCATCGATACGCCAGAGAAATTTCAGGCACGTCGTTGGGATTTGGCCAACACAGTATGGGAAAAAATGCGAGCCAACGACTCACGTGAATGCCGTAGTTGCCATAAGTACTCGAGTATGGATTATGAGCAACAGGGTAAACGGGTCAGAAAAAAACATAGCTCGGCACTCGAAAAAGGAAAGACCTGTATTGATTGTCATGCGGGTATAGCACACGAGGAGCCATTAGAGCCTGATTAACCTGTAGTTTAAAACCAGAGTAGCCTGAAAACGTTTAAAGCACGTGAAGGAGGCCTCATGAACACCAAACAGTTGTTAGTTATTTTAATAGTCATTTTAGGTATTGTCGTATTTTCAAGCGCTCTTTACGGTGCTCCCGCAAACAACAGTGCAGGTACAGCCAGTGCCAGAATGTTGGCCAATACCTGCGCTGGTTGTCACGGCACCAGAGGATCCAGTGTTGGTCCGGCCAGCCCCACCATCGCCGGTATTTCCTATGACTATTTCATCGAAACGATGGAGGCCTACCAGTCGGGTGAGAGACCTTCGACGATCATGACCCGCATCGCCAAAGGGTATAACGAAAAAGAGATTGAATTAATGGCGGGTTATTTTTCTAAACAATCCTTTGTTCGTCTTCCTCAGGAACATGATGGTAATGCGGCCCGGCGCGGCAAAAAACTGCACAAGAAATATTGCGATAAATGCCACGAAGAAGGTGGCCGTTCAGCCGAAGACGATGCCGGAATTTTAGCCGGGCAATGGGAACCGTATCTGCGTTTTACACTGGAAGATTTCACCAGCGGTAAACGCCCCATGGAAAAAAAGAAGAAAATACGTATAAACAAACTGGATAAAACGCATGGAAAGGCAGGGATCGATGATCTGGTTCATTTTTACGCCAGTCAGCAATGACGTGAAATAAAGTGGTTGTGATTGGGAAGGAGGTTACAGTCATGGCGAATATAAATCGAAGGCACTTTCTTGCACTCACTGGCACAGCCCTGGCAGGCGCGGTGCTGGGTTTTCCCATGGTTAGTTTTGGTGCAGGTAAAAAGGTAGTGATTGTTGGTGGTGGGGTGGGTGGATCCACCTGTGCAAAATATCTGCGCCTAATGGATGCTTCTATCGAAGTGACGCTCATCGAACCAAAAAAAACCTACTTTACCTGTTTTATGAGTAATGAGGTTATAAGCGGTGGACGAGACATTAAGACTATTCAATTTGGTTATGAAGGTTTGAGAAAGCATGGTATCAAGGTGATTCATGATCTTGCTGTCAATATAGATCCCGTTGCCAAAAAAGTTGTTACCGGGGGCGGTAAATCCCTTATCTACGATGCCTGCGTCGTAGCGCCCGGCATCGACTTTCGCTGGGACGCCATCGAGGGTTACAGTCCCAGGGTGGCCGAAACGCTGCCCCATGCCTGGCAAGCAGGTACACAGACGGCACTGTTGCGGGATCAAATCAATGCCATGCGTGATGGTGGCACGGTTATCATTGCCGCCCCGCAAAATCCATTTCGTTGCCCGCCGGGTCCCTACGAACGGGCCAGCCAGATTGCCTGGTACCTGAAAAACCACAAACCAAAATCCAAGATTCTGATTTTGGATCCTAAACCGAAGTTCTCCAAAATGGGCCTGTTCACAGCGGGTTGGGAACGTTACTTTGGATATAAGAGTGCTAACAGCATGATTGAATGGATTGGTGAAAAAGATGGTGGTGAAGTAACGCGGGTGAATGCTAAACAAATGTACGCCTTTGCCACATCAAAATATAAAGGCGATGTCATTAATGTGATCCCGCCGCAAAAGGCAGGGAAAATTGCCTTCATTGCCGATCTGGTCGATGAAGACAATGGCTGGTGTCCGGTGAATCATGCCAGTTTTGAATCCAGCCGACATAAAGATATTTATGTAATCGGTGATGCCACCATTGCTGCTCCCATGCCCAAATCCGGTTATGCGGCCAATTCACAAGCTAAAGTCTGTGCTGCAGCGGTGGTCGCGAAACTCAATGGTGAGTCAGCGCCAATACCGTCTTATGTGAATACGTGCTATAGCCTGATTACTCCGAATGACGGTATTTCTGTCGCCATGGTGTATCGTCTCGGTGCAAAGGGTAAGATCCAGAAAGTGAAAGGTGCAGGCGGGCTGACACCAAAAAATGCCAGTGATGCAATGCGCAAGCGTGAAGTCACTTACGCCTATTCCTGGTTTAAAAATATTACCCACGATACTTTTTATTAATTGTTAACCGGCGACAAACAGTAAAAAACAAATAATGAAAACAGTCATTGTTGGGGCGGGGATTTCGGGCCTGAGTACGGCTTATGCCTTACTGGAAAAACAACCTGATTTGGATCTGGTGATTCTGGAAGCCTCCGATCATGTCGGTGGTAAGGTGTGGTCGGATAAATCTGAAGAAGGTTTTTTATGTGAAAGTGGTGTAAATGCTTTTCTCGATAACAAGCCAAAGACACTGTTATTAAGCCAGGAGCTTGGCTTATCGCCCGTTACCAGTTTCGATGCTTCGCGTCATCGATTTGTATTTTCAGAAAATCGTCTCCATGAATTGCCTGCGACACCTCCCGCATTTCTCACCTCCAACCTGTTGAGTGTATCTGGTCGGTTACGCGTCATGCTGGAAACGCTTATTCCCAAAGGCAACAATCCTGACGAAAGCCTGGCAGAGTTTGCGACCCGGCGTTTGGGGCGCGAGGCCTTTGAGAAACTTATTGATCCTATGGCCTCGGGTGTATTTGCTGGTGATGCTACACAACTCAGTTTGGAAAGTTGTTTCCCGCGCATTCATGAAGTGGAAGCTGAGTATCGCAGTCTTATTCTGGGTTTGATCAAACTACAAATAAAGGCACGTATAGAAGGGGCAAAAAATAAACCCACTGCCGGGCCGGGTGGCGAACTCACTTCTTTTACTCAAGGTATGTCGGCATTGCCACTAGCCATTGCCAACAAGCTGGGAGATCGTTTACGTCTCTCAACGCCGGTTGAGTCCCTGACAAAAGAAGGGGAGCACTACACAGTTCATTTAGGCAATGGAGAACACATAGAATCTGAGCGGGTGATATTGGCATCGCCCGCCCATGCACAAGCCAGAATACTCAAAAACCTGGCACCGGATATCGCCGGTGAATTGAGGTCGATTGCCTACCCATCGCTCTCTATATGTTGTCTCGGTTATAAACGAGACAGGATTAAACATGGTCTCAATGGTTTTGGGTTCCTGGTACCTTCGCGCGAACGTCGAAATATTTTAGGCACCCTTTGGGATACCAGTATTTTTCCTCAGCGTGCACCCGAAGGTTATGTGTTACTGCGCAGCATGATAGGCGGGGCACGAAATTCCGAGCTGGCACTGCTGCCTGAAGAAAGGATTGTTGAGCTGATCCGCAGTGATTTGAAGGATGTGATGGGAATAGGTGCTGTGCCGGATTTTGTGCGTGTCTACAAACACGAACGAGCCATACCGCAATATGTGGTGGGTCACCGACAAAGGCTGAAAACAATTAATCAGCTGTTGATAAATCACCAAAACCTGATTCTGACAGGAAATGCCTATAAAGGTGTTTCACTCAACGATTGCGTGGCGAACGCTTATGCGCTCGCCGACACATTAATATAAATCATCCTTTAGTTAGTTTGCCGGTTGATTGGCGTACCAGGTGGCGATACTTTCGATGACTGCCTCGTTATACGGGAGGCTCATCTTGTGCATCGGTGAGCTACCACGTTGGTTATCACGATACGATTTCAACGCCTTGATTAGATATTCTCTGTTCTGACCACGGATTTTTGGGAAAATCATCATGGGATTTTCCATCCCCGGCGCGTGGCAACGTTCGCACTTGTCAGCCAGTTCTTTTGCGGAGAAGGTTTTTTCCTCTGCAGGGCGAGACGACTGTATGGAATAAAAGGCGGCCACATGCTGAATATCCGAAAGGCTGCTTCCGGCCAGCGTCTTATGCATGGCTTCCTGCTGGCGTGACTCATCCTGATAGGCCTTGATAGCATCCACCAGGTACTGTGCATCCTGCCCGGCCAGGGTAGGTATCTTACTGTCCGAGCTAATGCCGCTGGCACCATGGCAGGCGCCACAATCAGCACTCAGGGGTTCACCCGCAGCGGCATTACCTACGGCAGGTGTTTTGCGTTGTGCGGGTTGCTGTGAGGCAAAATAAAGTGCCATGGATTCAATGTCGACCTGATTAAGGGCGCTAACCATGGCCTGCTTCTCTTTAGAGGCAAATTTCCTGGAGCCATCCAGATAAGACTTCACTGCGGAGATGAAATACTCGGGTTGTTGACCCGCCAGACTGGGAATGCCCTGGGTAACACTATTGCCGTCTTCTCCATGGCAGGAGGCGCATGCGGTCGATGCAGCTTTTCCTTTTTCATGAATGTCCTGTGATTCAGTTTTCACCGGATTCTTTACAGGGGGCAGACCGGCGAAGTAAGCGGCGACATTTCGAATATCGGCATTGCTCATTTTCGCGGCCATATCTCTCAAGGCAGCGTGCGTACGTTTGCCCTCTTTGTATGCCTTCAGGGAAGCGACAAGATAAACCTCCGCCTGCGCCGCAAGATGCGGAATATCAGAGGTGACGCCCCTGCCATCCAGACCATGACAGGCAACACAGTTTTTACTGGCGAGAGTTTTGCCCATATTAGGGTTCGCTACCGGTGAGCCGGAGGATTCCTGTTTATCACTACAGGCAATCAACGCTAATGGTAAACCAATGCACAGCATTATTTTTATCATGTTATTTTTCATCGCTATCCTCATTCACTCATATTATTCATCACCGACACGATTCAGTATCCATGCGGTTTTTTTACATTATAGATACATTTCCTGTCATGCGTGGCCTATCCGAACAGGACATTGCCCCAGAACCCCATCAGCAAAAATGCCAGTAGGCCAAGACCGGTAAGAATCAGGAACGCGCCCAGTATCTTGGAGCCCGTTGTCATTGGTTTGGATGGGGCGTCCACCAGGTATTTATCAATCTGACCGGATTCCACCAGACGTTGATATTCAAGGGTATGTTCGCGCTTGTATTCCTCCAGTGGCACCGTGCCAGTAAACATGGAGATGTCCTGCGGGAACTTGTCTGGCCGGAAGTGGCTATTGAAGAAGTGTACGGTGAACAGGAATACGGCAGCCAGGAAGGCCTCTTCACCGTGCACAATGGTAGCCACATTGAATACCCAGCCGGGGAATACGGAGGCAGTCACTTCCGGGAACCACATCATGCCACCACTCACGCCGACGATGGTCAGGCCCCAGAAGGGAGCCCAGTAATCAAATTTTTCCCAGTAGGTCCACTTGTCAAAGATGGGGCGTTCACCCTTGCCAAAGAACCAGCGAAACATGGCAATAACATCCCTGAGGTCTTGCCAGTTAGGCAACAGGGAGCGAGGTCCGAACCAGGTCCAGGTTTTACAGTTGCGAATGATGCAGATGGCTATTGCTAACAGGTGGCCAAAAAACACGCCGATAAAGGTCAGAGCACCAATTCGATGTAAGGTGCCAGCGACTTCGGGGCCGCCAAGTAATTTCATTACCGTGGGGGCCCAGAAGCTATCGGCATAAAGCACGGTCATACCGGTCAATACCAGGATCATAACGCCCAGCACCAGCGCGAGGTGCGTGATGCGCCAGCCCCATGAAAAGCGACGGAAATGTTTTCCTTCGGTATTGGGTAGATTCGTTACATCAATATGTGCCGTGTGTTTGCCTTCTTTGCGATCCTTGTGTTCACGATAGAACCACAGGGCAGCGTGGCCCCAGAAGAAGGTGAAAACGACGGCCAAAAGGCCAATCATAAGCTTGGAGGCGATCCACATATTGGGATAACGCTCAAAATCATGAGTATTGCCATGGGGATGGAAGTCTACAAAACCTTCTGTGGCATCTTCATGACATGTCTGGCAGGTGGCCAGGCGGTTACTTTTATGCACGGTAGATGCGGGATCATCCACGCGTTGAATATCATGGTTGCCATGGCAATCAAAACATTTTGCCGTGTGGGCATAACCCAGCCGGTTTACCTGACCATGGTAGGTACCCATATAAGACTTTAATTGCTTGTCATGGCAGTTACCACAGTTTTGGGTAATCGCCAGGCGAATAGAATCCTGTTTGGGTGATTCAATGTCATGTGTTGTATGACAATCAGTACAGACGGCAGCATTAAGATTGCCGTTCTGAAGTACTTCTTTGCCATGGACAGAGGTAAAATAGGCGTCTCTTTGTTCGGCGTGACAGTTTCCGCACTTGTCCGGGATCGCCAGACGCGATTCCACGCGTTCCATGCTCTCTTCAGGAAAGATGTAATGCGCGTCATGGCAGTTGTAGCAAGTAGCATTAGTGCGTGATTGATCCTTGATATTGGGCTGGGCGTGCACTGAGCCCATATACCTTTCGATTTGTTTGACGACGACACCCAAGCGTTCAAATTCTTCCGTTTTACCCTCTTTTTGTGCCTTGTCCCACAAGTTTTGATGGCATTCGACACAACCCACTTTCCTGTCGACATTTGTCTGGTGAGGTATTTGTTGAATGTCCTGGTGACACTCAAGACAGGATCTTTTAGCGTGCACACTCTTCTGAAATGCATCCCTGGATACATGCAGTTGACGCATTGCACCATCGGCATCCGGCATGGCGAATCCATCCATCCCATGGCAACCCAGGCACATGGAATTATCGGGTTCCTGGCCCTTTTCAAAGGCGTTTACCAGGCTGGGTGCCAGAGAATTTCCCACGAAAACAGCAAAATAAAGAAGTACTGGAAGAACTGACTTGAAGGCACGCATTGTTTTTTTTCGCCTTTTTATTGGGCGATGAGTGGGGGGAATGACTCGTTACCGGGTATACCTGAACTACGTATAGCTCAACTGTCACAAATTACTATTCGTAGGTCGTTACCCAGGCCATTCCCTCACCCATCAACGTTATTATTTTGAAGCGAAATAGGCAGCCAGGTCTGCATTATCCTGATCGCTATATTTCTTCGCGAACATTTCCATCATCATGTGTTTGCGGGCGCCAGACTTGTAGTCATTCATCGCTTTGACAAATGCCCCCTGATCCATGCCTGCAATCTTGGGATTGTCACCGGCACCTTCACCGTTGGCGCCATGACAGCTCGAGCATGATGCTGCCTTCTGTGCTCCTGCAGCTTTATCACCTCCAGCAAAAACACCGCCTGAAGCAGTGATTAGAAAGATAGATGTAATAATTGTGTATAGAAATTTCTGTGCGCTCATCCCATAACCTCCCGTTTTAGTAAGAAATATATTAGCACCTGCTAATATATAGTGTAGTATGCATCTATTGAAACAACAAACCTGCGCATAAAAAAAATTCTATACTAAGAGCACACAACTCAATGAGACGTCTCTGGAGTTGGCGCGTTAGAATAACTATAGCCCGTATGACAGAGGAAAATATTATGCTAAATCATGCCAGGGTCAAGCTCTACTTTTTACTGGTACTTGTTGTCCCATTTGTTTTATCGGGTTGTGATAGCGGCAAAAAAGCTGAACAAAAAGTCAGCTACTCACAGGACATTATTCCTATCCTGCAGCGCCACTGCCTAGAATGTCATGTCATTAATGGGTCGGGTCATCAAGCTTCCGGGCTGGATATGTCTACATACCAGGGATTGATGAAAGGGACCAAATTCGGGCCTGTAGTCAAGGCGGGGGACAGCCTTTCAAGTACTTTGGTGCTACTGGTTGAAGGTAAAGCCGATCCTTCGATTAAGATGCCACATGGTGACCGGGAAGCATTGTCTACAGCTGAGATCAAGACTTTGCGTCAATGGATTGATCAGGGCGCAGCGAATAACTAAATGTTCTGATTGGTATGATTTCAGTCCATCACCATGATGGCATCCATTTCGACCGGCACATTTTTAGGAAGGCTTGCAACACCGACGGCAGCACGGGCTGGGTACGGTTGGTTGAAGTAACCCGCCATTACTTCGTTAACCAATGCAAAATGAGACAGGTCGGTAAGAAAGATATTGAGCTTGGCTATGTCGGCCAGGCTGCCTCCTGCGGCTTCCGCCACAGCCTTTAAATTCTCGAAAACCTGCTTGATCTGGGCTTCCATGTCACCGCTGACTAATTCCATTGTGTCAGGTACTAAAGGAATCTGTCCGGAAAGATAAACAGTGCCCCCAATCTTGATGGCCTGTGAATACGTGCCTATGGCTTTAGGGGCAGAATCTGTTTGTATAATTGTGTGCTGCCTGGACATATTTAATCTCCGTTCTATTTTTCAATAAGATGTTTTAAATAAAGTTATTCAAGTAATGGGTGAATTATTTAGATCGTGTTATGCGTAAAACCCCTTCAAGAGATCGAATCCGCCGAAGTATTTGTGCCAGGTGTGCGCGGTCATGCACGCTAACGGTGAAGTTCATCGTTGAATAACGGCCATCTTTCTCCGCAATAGAAACATTTTCTATGTTTGAATCTTCAGCGGCTATGGTTGCTGCAACTGTTGCCAGAACGCCTCGTTGATTGGCAGAATCGACGCGGATATCGACCGGAAATAATTCGTGTATGCCGCTTTCCCACTGCACATCTACCCAGCGTTCGGGGCTATTTTTAAATTCGCGCACATTTTTGCAACCCCTTGTGTGAATGACGATGCCGCGTCCGGTACTGACAAACCCGAGTATTGGATCACCGGGTATGGGTCGGCAACACTTTGCAAAGGATACAACGGATCCCTCGGTGCCGCTGATGGCCAGAGAGCGGTTTGATACACCTTTTGTGCTCATTAGCCAGCTGGGTTTGATACGATTAAACATACCCTTTACGCCGGTTGAGGCCGTTTTTCCAAGACCAAGTGATTCAGCATGTAGATCGGCAAGTTGCCTGGCGACAAGTGATGCAATGCGTTTTCCCATGCTGATATCCTGATAAATATCTTCGATTGTTTCTGCTTTAACGAGTGTGAGAAATTTTTCTATTACCTCTGCCGATATATCGCTTAGGTTAAGCGTTACCGCAGCCAATGATTTATTGAGCATGCGTTGCCCAAGACCGATGGCCTCATCCTGTTTCAGGTTTTTAAGGAAATGGCGAATGTTGGCGCGAGCTTTTGCAGTAACTACAAAGTCTAACCATACAGGGTTAGGTGTGGCATTTGGTGCGGTGATGATCTCGACAGTTTCACCATTATGAAGTTCGCTTCGCATGGGCGACAGACGTTTATTAATTGAAATAGAAACGCAGGTGTTGCCGATGTCAGTGTGTACCGCGTAGGCAAAATCGAGTGCAGTGGCGCCGCGCGGTAAAGTCATGATGTCCCCTTCGGGTGTAAAGACATAAACCTCATCGGGGAATAAATCGATTTTAACATTTTCAAGAAACTCTTCGGAATTACCGGCATATTGCTGTATTTCCAGAAGGTCTTTAAGCCATTCAGTCGTATGACCGGGTGTGGAGTCTCCCGTTTTGTATAACCAGTGGGAGGCGATGCCGACATTAGCAATACGATCCATGGTTTCTGTTCGTATCTGAACCTCAATAGGAGCGCCGTAAGGGCTGAATAAAATGGTGTGCAGTGACTGGTAACCATTCGCTTTGGGAATGGCAATATAA
>JAUWLO010000143.1 GCA_030613605.1 Gammaproteobacteria bacterium
TGTGGCTGCAGCAAGGTGGCCACCAAAGATCGCTCCAAGGCACAGCCCTATCTCGATCGGGTATACAAAGAATTGGCCATGCAGTCTGCGCTGTTTGATGAAAATCGTATTGTAGACCAGTTACACTGGGGTGGTGGTACACCGACTTTTATTAGCCATGATCAAATGCGTGAGCTGATGGCTGAGACACGCAAAAATTTTCAGCTGCATGATGACGACACGGGTGAATATTCCATTGAGATTGATCCGCGTGAAGTCACAGTCGAATCCATAGCCCTGTTACGAGAAATTGGCTTTAACCGCATGAGTTTAGGTGTGCAGGATTTTGATGCGACGGTTCAGAAGGCCGTTAATCGAATTCAAAGTGAAGAGGTTACCTTTGCGACATTAAATGCGGCAAAAGCAGAAGGCTTCAAGTCCGTTAGCATTGATTTGATTTATGGTTTGCCACATCAGACAGTGGAAAGTTTTGCCAAAACGGTAGATAAGGTCATTGCAGCTTCTCCGGATCGACTATCGGTTTTTAACTATGCGCATTTGCCTGAAATGTTCAAGCCACAGCGACGCATTAATGAAGACGATTTACCATCTGCATCAGAGAAACTGGATATTCTTCAGGACACCAACGAGCGTCTCTCCAAAGCAGGTTATGTTTATATTGGTATGGATCACTTCGCCAAGCCTGATGATGAATTGGCCGTGGCGCAACGTGAACATACCCTGTATCGAAACTTTCAGGGTTACTCGACCCATGCCGATTGCGATTTGATTGGTCTTGGCATTACCTCTATTGGCAAAGTGGGTAATACCTATAGCCAGAATGTGAAAACACTGGATGAGTATTACGAACGTATTGATGCCGATAAAATTCCCGTGTTTCGGGGGTTGGAACTGGATGCCGATGATGTGTTACGACGAGAAGTGATCACCCAGATAATTTGTAATTTCTCACTAAGGCCAGATGAAATAGAGCAGCAGTTTGGTATTAATTTTGAAGATTATTTTGCCACCGAGCTTAAAGAGCTTCGAGTGATGGCGGATGATGGTCTGATATCGCTGGGTGAAAATAATGTTATCGAAGTGGAGCCTGCCGGGCGTCTACTCATACGCAATGTATGCATGGTATTTGATAAGTATCTCCGCCAGGCAGGTGAGCAACGTTTTTCCAAGGTCATTTAGTTCAAGCTATCTAGCATAGCGTGTTGATTACTTTCCTGGGCTTAATCTGGACCCATTTCTGCCGATAAGTGTAATGCCCGCTATACTGGGGCGTCGAAATAATGAACACTTACCTCATTGAAAAATATTAATAAATAAAGGACAGGTTATGGCGTTAATTGATGATTTTAAGGGTGATGAATCCTGGCGCATGTTCAGGATATTGAGTGAGCTTACTGAAGGTATCGATAAACTTGCGGATCTTGGTCATGCAGTGTCCATCTTTGGTTCAGCACGACTTCAACCGGATAATCCCCACTATCAAAAGGCTGTTGAAATTGCGCAAAGATTAGCCAAAAATAATTTTGATGTTATTACAGGCGGTGGCCCGGGCATTATGGAGGCGGCCAATAAAGGTGCGCTCGATGAGGATGTTAAGTCCGTTGGCCTGAATATAAATTTACCGCAGGAACAGGCACCTAACCCATACCAAAATGTTTCTCTTGATTACCGCTACTTTTTTGTACGCAAGGTTATGTTTGTTAAACATTCCATGGGTTATGTCATTATGCCTGGAGGTTTTGGTACGCTGGATGAATTTTTTGAAGCACTCACATTAATGCAAACAGAAAAGATTTTCCCCATGCCATTGATATTGTTCGGGGTAGAGTTTTGGCAAGGTTTAATCGATTGGTTGAGAGGGACTATGTTAGCGAATGGTACGATTTCTGAAGAGGATTTCGAATTCATCAGGCTAACCGATGATATTGATGAAGTGGTTTCTATAATGGTCAAACATCGGGAATGGAAAGAAGCCAAGCGTCACCACGAAGATACATAGTGTGTCGTTTAATAGTTAACTACAAAAATTAGCCGAACATTAAATACACAAGTACACAATTCAGTAACACCATGGCAATCGCCAGTCCTCGCCAGAAAGCTATGGGGTTTTGTTCCAGAAGGGGCTGGCGTTTATACCTCATAAACTCCGTGTTTGGGTGTGTTAAATCGTGGATAAATTCTGACAATAGACTATAACGTCTTTCAGGGTCTGGGCTTACTGCTTTCTTCAAAGCCCGATCCATCCACGCCGGTATCATAGGGTTGTATTGATCGCTGGCCTGATAGCAAAGGTTTTTTGGTTTTCGGCCAATATCAGCTTTCTCCAGCGCTGATCCATAGGGCAATTTACCGGTCAGTAATTCATAGGTGATGGTTCCCAGAGAAAAAATATCCGAACGATTGCTGCCAGGCTCACCCAAAAGATATTCCGGCGCAGTGTAATTCATGGTGCCTAACAGGTTTATCCGCTCGATAGGCGTAGTGATTTCGGCAATGCCAGCTATTTTTGTCGATCCAAAATCAATTACTGTCACCTTTCCATTGGCATCAATCATAATATTTTCCGGTTTAATGTCCTGGTGTAGCATTTCCAGTCGATGGAATGCGCGTAGCCCTGTGGCAATTTGCTCAATGATCAGACGGACTTCTTTAATGTCGGGTCGTGAATGTACATTCATCCAGTCCCGTAGGGTTTGACCATCAATGTATTCGGTGACGTAATAAAGAAACTGCCGGGGTCTTGTTTGTTTGTATATTTTTAGTACGCGGGAGTTGTGGATTCGTTTCCCTACCCACTCTTCTCGTATGAAATTCTCAATATAAGTGGGTTCATCCTCATAATTCACGGAAGGTGTTTTAATAACAACAGGATTATTAGTATCCGTATCCACAGCTTTGTAGACTTGTGTACGTTTACTGGCATGTATTTCTCGTTCTATACGATAGCCGTCTAATATCATTCCAGGTTCGAGATCAGGGGGGAAGGGCAGACGCGTAAGTTCATTATAGGCTTCGTCGGCACTTTTTTCGGGCAGTGTTTCAATCCGTAATATCTGGCAGGTAATGTTGTCAGTGCTGCCTTTGTCAAGAGAGAATTGAACGACTTCTTTGGCAGCATCATCAAGATTTTCATTTTTTAAAATGATTTCTGTGATTTCACGATTGGAAATGAAGTCGTGGACGCCATCTGTTGTTAAAACGAACATCCCGCCAGCTTCAAGTTCTATTTTTCGGTAATCGATTTCCAGGTGAACATCGATTCCCATCGCACGGCTGAGATAATTGTTATCCGAGATGGTGCGTCTATGGTCGGTTGTCAGGCATTCAAGGGATTTATTTTGCAGGCGGTAAACACGCGTATCACCCACATGAAAGATATGTCCAGTGGTGGATTTCAATACCAGGGCGGTAAAGGTAGTGATCATGCCGCATGCGCTGTTGTGAGAAGGATCGCTATTTTGCTGGCCCTTACTATAAAGCCAGCTGTTAATCGCGGTCAGGATTTTGTGAGCGGAAGTTTTGACAGTCCAGGAGTCAGGTGTTGAATAATAATCAGAAAGGAAACTGGCAACGCAGGACTCTGCTGCTTCTCGACCGGAAAGACTACTGCTGACACCGTCGGCAATGGCAATGGCAATACCCTTGCTGGTTAGCTGGGGTTCTTCAGGCATCATGGTGCCGTAGAAGTCCTGGTTCTCTTCTTTCTGGCCCCGATCAGAATACTGTCCAATCGTTATGCTGAGTTTTTCGGACATAGCTTTTCTTTTAACTGAGTGATAACCAAATAATAACTAATTTGTTGTCTTTGTTTACTCTATCATGTTCTATAGTGACGCTTTGTTAAGCTTCTTTATTAAGATTCTTTACTAAGAAAGGGGGCTAACTCACCTCAATCATTTGCACAGTTCCGTCAGGTAAAATTTCCGTTATCTGGCCTTTGGGTTCTTCCAGAAAGAAAAGGATTAAGGCAAAAACAAAAGCAGCAACAAAGCCGATAAACAGGAAGAACTGGTCGTAATCAACCAGAGAATTTACGGTAAGAAACATAACAGCGCCCACGTTACCGAATGCTCCGACCATGCCGGCGATTTGGCCTGTCATTCGACGCTGTACCAGCGGCACCATGGCATACACAGCGCCTGAACCGGCTTTTGAAAAGATACCTCCCACGATGGTAATGCCCACTACTAACCAGACCGGCCAAACTTTTTCGACCAGGCCCAGGCTTAAAAAGCTGATGGTAATTCCAGCGAAGGCAATGCCCAGGGTCAGTTTTCGTCCAATTTTATCGCTTATCCAGCCGCCACCCGGGCGTGCAAAAAGATTGATAAAAGGATATATGCCGGCCAACAGTGCAGCAGTAACTTTGGGCATATCAAACCAGGTGACGTAAAACATGGCCAGCATGGACACTACGGCAAGCTCAGTACCGAATGTGACGAGATAGGCAAAGTCCAGAATGGCGACCTGTTTGAATTTATAACGGTGTAGCTTTGGTACGGGATTTTTTAATACATGCCCATTAATGTGCCAGATTTTCCAGACTTGTACACCATAAATCACTAGCAAGGTGCCGTAGATGAAATAACTCATCGCCTGATCAATCAATCCCATGTTGGTGGGGGAGAGTTTCCAGGTAAGAACACCCAGGGCAAGAAACAGTGGGATGTTCATTAGAATGTAGAGCACCAGGTCGCCACCACTGGTTATTTCCATGGCGCCCGTTTTTTTGGGTTTAAAGTAGGTAGAACCTTTGGGTGTATTACTGACGATAAAGTAATAGATAGCACCGTAGGCTATGGCCGCAATGCTGGCGGCTGTGATGGCAATTCGCCAACCATCAGCGTTGCCTACACTGGCGGCTATGAAGGGCAGAGAGATCGCTGCACCGGCCGCACCAAAGTTACCCCAGCCACCATAAATACCCTGGGCCAAGCCGGTCTGTTTCGCCGGGAACCATTCACCAATCATACGAATACCGACCACAAAACCCGCACCAATAAAACCCGAGAGAAAACGCAGTATGGCGAGAGTTTCGTAACTGTCTGCCCAGGCGAAGCTTATGCTGATGGCACCACCGGATATCAATATGCCGGTGTACATAATGCGGGGACCGAACCTGTCCACGAGCATACCCACAATAATCCGGGCAGGGATGGTCATGGCCACATTGAGGATTAATAGCACCTTGGCCTGTTGGTCTGTCAGGCCAAGGGCCTCTTTGATGAAAGGCA
>JAUWLO010000059.1 GCA_030613605.1 Gammaproteobacteria bacterium
AGAGCTGTGCTGCTTCGGGGTTAAGCCAATATAAACGGAGGCATCTCGACCGTTTTTGAATTCTCTGCCGTCACCAATGTTGGCATACAGCATTGACGCGCAGACAGTACCAATGCCTTCTAAATCCATTAATCTTTTGCAGGGCTCTAGCTGCTTCACTAAAGCAGCTTTGTGTTGTTCCGTTTCTTTCAACTGAGTAACGGTTAGCTGGTAACGCTCCCAGAGTAGCCTTAATGTATTTTTAAGACACAGAGGCAAGCGAGTATCGAGATCATCAAAAACGACGGCTATCGTTTCTCGTAAACTCTTTCTGCCTTTGTTCATGGTGATGCCATATTCATACAGGTATGCACGGATATGGTTATTAAGTGCGGTCAGTTCTTTGTCTAAAAACTTGCGGCTTTTTTCTAACGTTTGCAGCGATTGTTGTTCTACTTCTTTTATTTGGCTGAATTTCATGCCGCATTGTGTTGATGCGACGGCAATAGCTAAAGCATCGTTGGCATCTGTTTTATGCCCTTGCAGAAAGGCTTTGACCTTTCTAGGGCTGATAACCCTAACGTCATGCCCGTGCTCTCGGGCCAGCCTTGCCCAGTAATGGCATGAGCCACATCCTTCCATCGCCACACTCGAAGGTTTTCATTTAACTAATAATTCTTTGAGTTTGCTTGGGCTTATTGCCTTATTGGAAAGTAATTCGCCGTGCTCATCTATTTTGCAAACCTGAATAACATGTTTTGCCAGATCGATACCAAATACGGTAGACTTTTTCATTGTATGGACTCCTTTGTTTTGGTCGACACCACCCTAGTTAATTGGGGTGGTGGAGTCCATACATCGCTAACGATTTGCAGAAGTTACCCAATCACTAACAGGTATCGAATGACTGCAAAGCAGACCTTGATTATTTACCACTCACATTGGCACCCGCTGCACCGACGGCAATATATAGCAGATTAGGTGCTATGGCATTCAAATCGATGGATCCGGCGTTCGTAGTCGAGGACAGCCAGGAACCGTCTGCGCCGGTGCTGCTGTATGCGTTTACACTTGAAGTACCGACGGCAATAAACTGTTCGTCGGGGCCAAAGCTAACCGCACGGAAACTTTCTGCGGTGGGGCCAGTTTGCACAGCCCAGGTTGTGGCATCTGCACTCGATACTATCGCACCGTTGTCGCCGACCGCGACATAGGTGTTGGCACCATATGTCACTCCCCGCAAATTGCTACCCGTCATTGAAGCTTGCGTTGTCCAGGTAACTGCATCGGTGCTGGTGAGTAAGGTGCCCGACGCACCCACGGCAACATATGTGCCGTTTACATACGAAATGCCGTACAGATTGCTGGCTGTCCCTGATGCTCGCGCGGTCCAGGTGGTGGCGCTATCACTGCTGGTGTAAATCGCGCCGGTATCGCCAACAGCGACGTATAAGCCAACGCCGATTGCAAGTACATTCATAGTTGGCGCACCGGCAATAGCAGTAACAGCCTCCCAGAGCAGGGCTTCTGCATCTGTGCTTTTGATAATTGAGCCATCATTACCAAGAGCAATGAATCGTGCTCCGTCGTAGGCCACAGAATTCAAATTGGCAGTTAGCCCGACTGGTAATGTTGTGGCTGACCTCCAGCCTGTAGCATCAACTCCACCGACACCTGGATAGTAGTACTGTGCGGCGAATACCGTGGCCGCATCACCGACCGTGACATAAGTACTACCGCTGAAGGCAATGCTGTGCAAATCATTGCCGCTTAGTGGTGTACCCACCGTCCAGGCGACACTAGGACTAAGCAGGCGAGGTGTAGCCGTTTCTACGGGTGAGAACGGCCCTACCTTGCTGCTACCTTTCGAAGACGTCACTGTAAATGCATATTGAGTGTCATTCAAAAGTCCCGTTAAAACATACGGGGGGGAAATACCCGACACGACTCTGTCAAAATCATCGAGGCTGGCGTTAGTTCCCTGGTTGTAAAAAATCCAGTAAGTTCTTCCCGGTATAACATCCCAGTCAACGACAACAAGGCCAGAACCTTCAGTAACCGCAACATTGGCAGGCGCAGTGGATGGTGGATCCTCCTGGCTAAAACATGCCGTTAACAATATGGCGATGAGTACTACGGTTATAGAGGATGGTGTTATACGAGCTAAAAAATTCACGGGTATGCCTTTCTCAATTAATCGGAGCAGACGAAGAAGTGGCCGGTATCTGGTGGCGTTTCAACAGTCGCATAGTTTACAAGCTTGAATCTTTACAGGCCAGACTAATCCCCCAGAACATCTATTTCTTCAACAGATAACATATTGATAAGAGTTATCATGGGAAGACCAATCAATGCATTGGGGTCATCGCCTTCCATTTTTTTAAACAAGCTAATCCCCAGACCTTCGGATTTGAAGCTGCCTGCGCAATCGTAAGGTTTTTCACGTTGCAGGTAATTTTCGATCTGTGATGTGGAAAGTTGTCTAAATTCAACTGAAAAATTATCCACTTTAATTTGAGTCTTGTCAGTAGCCGTATTCAATAAACAAAGCCCGGTAAGGAATAAAACTTTTTTACCGCTGGCATTACTTAATTGTTGTATGGCGTTCTCGTGGTTACCTGGTTTACCCAGGATTTTATTATCCAGCACAGCTACCTGGTCGGAGCCAATGATCAAAGCATCCGGGTATGCTTCAGCTACAGCACGTGCTTTAGATTCTGCCAGGCGTTTTACTAATTGTTCGGGCGTTTCACCATCAGTCCTGGTTTCATCGACATCGGGTGATGCCGTTTCAAAGGGGATACCCAAGCGTTCGAGCAATTCACGGCGATAGGGAGATGTTGAGGCCAGAACGAGCGTTTTCATTATCGATATTTTCTGTAAATCAAAAGGAAGCTATTCTACCTTGTTAAGGCGGGATATTGAGAATATTGACTATTTTAAATTGTGGTGCCATAACTTCCTTGTGAGGTCGCCCATTAGTGGAGGTTGTAGAAGCAGATGGACTTTCTTCAAAAATCATTACTATTTCTGCTGTTTCTGGTCTGTGGTTCAGTGGCAAGTGGTTCGGCGCTTGCCGGGGCGTGCACATACCGTGAAGCCGTGATGGCTCTGGAGCAGGGAAATACTATACGGGGTATGGCCTTGATGCGGATGGCAAATCGAGATGGTGATGAACGGGCCAGCCGCTATCTTATTGTAATGGATCGTCTCGTGAGGGATCGTCAATTTGGAATAGCAATAGCAGCTAGCGTTCCGTCTCTGCAGCCACTACTCAGTCTGAATCGGGTTAACCCCGAACAATAATATTAAACAGTCTTATTGGCTGATTTGATCAGCCATTGCGATTGTTTCCACTTTTGGATGATTTTCTTGCTTGATTTGCGGAACTTTATCAAACCAGCCACGTCTTTTAGCCTTTTTGAGAAAGCCCTGTGCTGATGTGTCGCCATTTTCAGCGGCACGACGTAACCACATCACACCCAAAGGTAGATCGGCGTCTTTTCCGCTGATGAGATACAGGCCAAGCAGGAATTGTCCCGAGGCATTATCATTTCTGGCAGCTTTTTGATACCAATGGCTCGCCAGTTTGGTGTTTTTGTCCACACCCCATCCGTTGGCATAAGAGAGACCAACAAATACCTGTGCGTCCGTATGACCCTGGGTTGCACGCGTCTGCCAAAGTGAGAAGGCCAAATCGTAATTGCCGGAATTGAATGCGGCCTGGCCATCCTGTAATCGTGGAGTGACTAATTGCTGGGGTGTGCTCTGATTAGCATTTAGAGTCGAAGCAGAGGAAGCAGTAATAGAGCTGGTAACAATTGGGGTAGAGGGGGCTTTGTCAGCTGGAGCATTTTCAGCGACCACGAAGCCAGGAATACTGAGGCTGATCGCCAGGAAAACAGGGGTAACAAAATCTTTGGTGGTGTTAGTCCTCATTACTACTGATAGCTCTCTATTGTTTTGTTGTTATTGATCCAGATTCATCGCAGCTGCTTATAGGTGATATCGTCCGGAGGGGATGATTCAATAGGGTGTATTTGCTTGCGGGCGAGAAGAATTTTCTGGTGTAAAAGCTATATATAATCCATTAAAAACAAATAGTAAGAGGCATAACTTTGAGTAATATCGAGAAATTAATTGGAATTATGGCTCAACTAAGAGATCCACAGCAGGGTTGCCCGTGGGATCTTGAGCAGTCTTTTGAAACCATTGTTCCCCATACGCTTGAAGAGGCCTATGAGGTGGCAGAAACCATCGAGACGGGTGAGATCAGTGAGCTATGTGGTGAGCTGGGAGATTTGCTGTTTCAGGTGGTGTTTTATGCGCGTTTGGCAGAGGAGCAGAGCCTGTTTGATTTTAGCCAGATAGTCGACGGGATTGTGAAAAAACTGGTACGCCGACATCCCCATGTTTTTGGTGATGAAATGATTGCCGATGCAGAAGCGCAAACGCAGGCCTGGGAAAGCCACAAGGCTCGGGAGCGTGTTGATAAGAGTCGGGATGCTGGCACATTGGCAGGAATTGCTAATGCGTTACCTGCGCTTACGCGAGCCGTTAAGCTACAAAAAAGGGCGACGCAAGTCGGTTTTGACTGGCCATCAATTACCCCCGTATTTGACAAGGTTCTTGAAGAACTGGATGAGGTAAAACAGGAGGTAATTCTTGAAGCCACTTGCGAGCAGAATAAAGAACGTATTGAAGAAGAAGTAGGTGACCTGTTATTTGCCTGCACCAACCTGGCTCGCCACGCTCATGTTAATCCAGAAACAGCATTACGGCATTCAAATCGTAAATTTGAGAAACGATTTTCCCGAATGGAAGCCATTGCCACAGAGAATTCTTTGGTGCTTAACGAGCTGGGAATTGAAAAGTGGGAGCAGCTTTGGGAACAGGTAAAAACCGAGGAAAATAGTACGAAAGCTTCTACGCCAAAAATATAGGTTGATCAATTAGAACATAATAAAATAAGCAGATAACTTTAGATTAAGAACAGTCAGAAACAAGAATAACAAATCAATATTTACGATGAGCGCACCTATTGGTTACCATTTTTTGTGAAAAGTGTGAAAAAATTATCGTGTTTTGCACTATGAAAAACACATTCTGTTATAACAGGAACACTAAAAAATTATTTTTAATTAAATGTTGTTATTTCTTGTGTGCTTAGCAAAAGTCAACAAAAAAGTGACTTGCACCTGCGAATATTTTTACTACTATTAAGTTCAGAGTATCGCCTTGGATTGTCAACTGATCCAACTTGAAAGACCAGGGGCTCTTCCAGATGTGCTGTTGTGAAAGTCCACCGCGAGTGGAAATCCTGATGCACAGATAGAGCTTCCACATGAACACATGGTTCGGGACACGAGGCGATACCGACTTCTTTCTTTACTGTCACTAACCAAACAAACCGCCTTCACGGGCGGTTTGTTTTTTTTTGGTCATGGACGACGTGCATAGGCAGATAATTGCTCGGTCTCCGTTCCCGACTCGACTCTCGGCAACTGCTCCTGCGTTGCTCTACCTTCGCCCGTCCGTGGGATCGTACCGATTCCATCCATGGAATCGTCCTGCATTATCTGCATTTCCCACGTCCATGTGGGTCATGTACGAGACCAATCTGTCTGGAGCAGATTGGGACAGCCAAAGGCTGCCCATAGGGCGAATACCATGGATGGTGTGAGTCAGCGGCGCTTCCGTAGAAATTTTTCCTACTAAAATATTCGATTGTCAGGCGATTGTTCTACTAGATATTATTTATTGCGAGCGGGGACGGCGGGCATACGTTCTTTAAGTCTCTGGCCGTCTAACCCGAGGCGATCTGCGTAGATAACTGTAAAGGCTAATACGCTGGTCACATACTCTCTGGTTTCCTTGAAGGGGATGTTTTCAATCCAGCGCTGAGCATCCAGTTCGTTACCGCTAGGTAACCAACGATCAATGCGATGTCCACCGGCATTGTAGGCAGCCGTTGCGAGCACGGTTTGCCCACCAAAACGTTTTAACATCATGCGCAGATATCGTGTACCCAACGCCAGGTTTGTATCTGCATGTGTGAGCTGTGATGAATTTCGGTATTTTACTTTAGAGTGGCGACGCGAGACATCTTTTGCCGTGGCTGGCATAAGCTGCATAAGTCCTACGGCACCCACTGGTGATCGTGCATCTCTAACAAAAGCGCTTTCACGACGAATGACACCATAAGTCCAGGCGGGGTCGATTTTTTCATTTTTGGAGTGAGCCAGTACTTGCTGTTGAAATAGCAATGGAAAACGAAGATCCATGTCATCGCGGCTAGTGGTACTGGCCATGGTTAGTATAGATTGCCCGGCCCAGCCCCACAGTTGCGCCAGTTTGGATGCGTCAACGCGCTCCTCATTGGTCATGGATCGTGTGGTTTGTCGCCATTCACGACGTGCGGGGATAGTACGACCCAGTCGAAGTAGTTCATGGGTGCGTTTTACATCTTCACGCTGGCCAAGTATGAACAACTCACTGGCTGTTGGCAGGTGAGGTCGGTCCGTAATGGTATAAGCTCGTCCGAGTCTATCTGAGGCCAGAAAGCCATAATAGCTGCGACGTTGAGCCAAAGCAGTGTATTGCGCCATCGCCGGGATTATTTGTCCCAGTTCTTCATAGGTTCGTGCAAGCCAAAATATCCAGCGGTCTGATTCCATCTGTTCTGGAGATAAACCTTTTATGGCAGTCAGGGCAGTTTGCCATTGTGACTCGCGAAGTGCGGTACGCACACGCCACTCACGACCAACATCTGAAAGATATTGATCTGGTATGTGTGAAAACCAGAATTCAGCACCGGCTTGATGTTTTCTGGATAACGATATTGCCAGTGTTTGTAACACGTCAAAATGATCTTTCAGAGCAACGGTATTGTTCATGTCTGCTTTGAACAAAAGCTCTATGGCTTGCTGTGGATTACGTGATGCCAGTCGTTTTGTAATATTGGCTAAAATTTTAGGCGCCATAACATGAGGGTTTTTCATGAGGCGTGTTTGATACCTGGGAAGCTGTGCAGGTTTACGATGCAGTTTGATCCACAGTCTTGCAAGCTTACGGTCACTGGCAGGCAGGGAGCGAACCAGATAACGTGCCAGCGTACGATTTCGTTTGTTTAAAGCCAGTTCCATTCGTTGCCATACAAGTTCCGGTGTTAGTTTGCCGGCAACACGCCAGTGTTTAAAAACACGATCACAAGTGCGTGGTTGGGATTTTCCTTTAAGCCACAGTGTTTGGATTTTCGGATAGGCAGCTTCTGCCTGGCCGGTGCGTATGAGTGCGTTGAAATAATGACACTGTAATCGGACATTTCTTTGGGGCGTATAAAATGTAAGAAAACGTTTCCATCGTCCATGTCGGGCGCTATGGTTTAATAGATTTTTGCGTAGCAAGATAGCGACAGGCTGAGACTCATAATCCTCAAAGAACTGGTTTAACTCTTTCGACTTTGCTTTGCCGATACGTTGTTTAAGGTATTGGTACCGTAAGTAAGGATAGAGAGGGTAGTCCTCCAGGGTCGGTAATATTTTTTTGAATTGAGTGAAACGACGTTTTCGCAGTGCTTTTTCTGCCTTTAAAAAACGCTCACGTTGGACGGTTAATTTTTCATCTTCAAAATTGATGACCCGCTGCAGCATGCCGGGAAAGTTTTCAACAGAATCGACTGCATCGTAGAGGGCGTCGTCGGGTGAATTGTTATGTTCTATGACCGGAGTAGCGACAGGCGGTAGAAATGCGGCATCCGGCATTAACGCAAATGCTTCGCCAGATAGCAGAATCGCAGAAGTCAGGGTTAGCACCCACCGTACACCAGTGTTAGGTAGGATTTTGCCCCTCACTTCCTGGTCTTTTTTGTCTGATGGTTTGTACCGCATATAAGGTTTAGCGGCCATTTATCATGGGTTTTGAGTCATTAATGGGTACCAATCAACAAATTTGAACAATTTGCTCAAATGTTTGCGCTATCTTGATGGTAAATCATTGAGTAGGCTATAAAAATAGAGAGGGAAAACAGGCAGGAAACCTCCAAAAACAGGATTTAATCGAGGCTTTGTTAACGCTATGCAGGATTTACTCGCCGATCCAGCTGTTCAAGCAGCCGTAGCACCCCTTGTCAGCAGCCTTGTGGTGGCTCTAATTTTGCGTCGCGCAGGCAATTTATGGCAAGGACTGGCGGTGGTAGCCGGAGTTTTGGTGGCAGTTTTGTTGATTACGGGCCTTAATTTTCAACCGCTTACGTCAACCCGAAAGATAATTCTTTGCAGCCTGGTTCTGCCATTTGCGGCTGTGCCTTTGTATCTGATGAAGTGCCCCGCGATCTACCGGAGGCTTTTTCTGTCGGTAGCCATGGCATGTGCTGCAGTATGGGTCGTTTGGCCTGTGCTGGGGCGTCAGGAGGGATTGGAATTATGGTTGACTGGTGGCAGGGTGGCGCTGTTTGCTGCGGCCATCGGTGGGTTGAACTGGCTTGATAAGGTCGATGTGCCACGTCAGGGTGGTGTTATGCTGGCGCTGGCGCTGGGGGTTGGAGCATCGGTATTGATTGCTGCCTCTGCCCTGTATGGTCAGCTAGCTTTTGCGGTTTCGGCAGCCGTGGGTGGGCTACTTTTAGTGGTTTTGCTTGAACCCTCGATCAAAATACTGGGTTCAGACAAGATGAGATCTGGTCTGGGGGGCTTGAGTTTGTTCGCGGTTGCCATACCTTTGGGGCTGATCGGGGGAGCAGCAACCGTTTATGCTCAATTGCCCGGTGCTGCGTTGATATTCCTGGCGTTGATTCCGGCAGTTGCTGCTATCCCGGTGTTCAGGCAATTCAACCCATGGATAAGTACTACATTGATGACGCTCTCAGGTTTGGTGCTAGCAGCGCCGGCTCTTTGGTTGGCCTGGGGTTCCGTAGAGACGATGAGTTATTAATTATGGACTTAATGTTTACAAACAGGGTATATAAGCGCGGTTTATAAATCGCAACAACGTGCTTCAATTTTTCACAATTAACATGTCGTAATAAAAGAGGAATTAACATGAAGAATGTATTGTTAGCTATTGTTTTATCAGGAATTACAATGGCAGCGTCGGCTGACTCATACACCATTGACCCGTCACATACTTACCCCAATTTCACAATTAATCATCTTGGGTTTTCGACTATGCACGGTCGTTTTGGTAAAACGTCTGGTACCCTGAATCTGGATCAGGCGAAGGGAACGGGTTCAGTGGAAATTGTCGTTGATATGGCTTCGGTTGATACGGGATTTAAAAAGCGGGATGACCATCTGCGAGGCCCGGATTTTTTTAATGTGATTGAATTTCCGACGATGACTTTTAAATCCACCAAGGTGGTTTTCAAGGGCAAAGGCGCCATTATCACTGGAAAGCTGACCATCAAGGGCATCACCAAAACCGTCAAACTGGATGTCGCCAGTATTAATTGTGGTGTGCACCCCTTCAACAAGAAGCAGGTGTGTGGGTTTGATGCCACTACCAGCATCAAACGATCCGATTTTGGAATAAAATATGGGCTACCCGCGATTGGCGACGAAATGAACATCCAGATCGAGTTGGAGGCTGTCAAGAATTAGCAGGTTTTAGAATCACTGCCCTGTTAGGGCGGTTTCATTGATGCCTCGTGCGTTCTGCGTGCGGGGCATTCTTTTGGCCAGGGATGGACTTATGCCGTGGAGGCCATGGATGGCCGAGAGCGGCTTTGCCCACGACCGCAGGGGCGGGCTTTGACCAAATATGGAAAAATGATATAGAACTAAAGCGTATTACACCCTAGCGATTGCGGGGCTTCTTAAGTTAAAATCAATTCAGCCGATGGAAACGGGCAGAGATCCAGCATTTCAGTCGCTGGGCAGGGCGTGCTGCGCCCGGCCTGTGGTTACAAAATAGGTACTATATTTTCCCGGGAAATTTGCCCAGGAATTGAACAAGTGGAGAAGGATTATGCCAGTCACATCTGAGTTAACTAATGAAGGTGGAACAATAACCATCAAAGTCAGCGGACGTTTCGATTTTGCAGT
>JAUWLO010000195.1 GCA_030613605.1 Gammaproteobacteria bacterium
ACTGATTGTAATTAATTTTTCACCGATGGCCGGCGGGGTAAGGCTGGCCATCCGTAAGGATAAAAAAGGTTTGTATAGCCGACTTGTTTACAGCCTGATTCTTTATATAACGGTACCGATAGTTTTGATGAGGTTGCTGTGGCGCGGCAGGCTCAATCATGATTACTGGTATCGTTGGCCAGAACGTTTTGGCTGGTTCAAAACACCCTCCCTAAAGGGCCCAATCTGGATTCATGCAGTATCGGTGGGAGAAGTGCAGGCGGCTTTGCCGCTGGTGAACGAGTTACTGGCTCGTTACCCGGATTGTTCAATTGTTGTTACCACCACTACTCCAACGGGTTCAGGCCGTGTGCGCGCAGAACTCGGCGATAGCGTGTTTCATGTTTATCTACCGTATGACTTGCCGGGTGCTGTTTAACGATTCCTGGATCGAATAAAGCCAAAGTGTTTATTGGTGATGGAGACAGAGTTATGGCCAAACCTGTTTTACCAATCACGGCAGCGTAATATACCCGTAGTGGTAGCGAACGCTCGTCTCTCGGAGCGTAGCTTTAAGGGTTATCAGCACCTTAAGAAGTTAACGCAAGCTACTCTTGGTCAGATTAGCCTTATTGCTGCACAAGGCGAATCAGATGCAAAATATTTTGTGTCCCTGGGTTTTCAGGCTGAGAACATTCATGTCACGGGCAGCATTAAGTTCGATCTGGATATTTCTGAGCCAGCAATTAAGGCAGGCAAGGAATTAAGACAGCAGTTAGGCGGAGATCGTCCAGTGTGGATAGCCGCTAGCACCCATGAAGGGGAAGACGAAAAAATATTACAAGCTTTTACAAAGGTACGAGAAAAAATACCCGATGCTTTATTGATACTGGTGCCGCGTCATCCAGAAAGATTTACATCGGTAGCGGCTTTGTGCGAAAAAATGGACTTCAAGGTGGTAAGGCGTACTGACAAACAATTGTGCGATGCAGGCACACAGGTGTTTGTAGGTGATACTCTGGGAGAATTGCTGGTGTTTTATGCGGCATCCGATGTGGCCTTTGTGGGCGGCAGTCTGGTGACGACAGGTGGGCATAATGTACTTGAGCCGGCGGCTCTTGGGTTACCCATTATCACGGGGCCGCACATGTTCAACTTCGCGGCAATTAGCAAAGCCATGTGTGAGGCGGGGGCTTTGCAGCAGATAGAGAATGGCGAGCAATTAGCCGCAGCTGTGATTGATCTTTTAACGCACCCTGAAACACGACATGCGATGGGTGAGCATGGTAAAAAGTTAGTCGCAGAAAATCGCGGCAGTCTTGAACGGTTGTTAGATATGCTGAAACCTTATATTGAAAATAATCGTAAGTGATAGTGTTGGTTTCAATGACCGATTGAAGTGGCGCTGCAAAGCCGTCATTCGTTATTTGTTTTAGCCGCCTCTTGGGCCGCACGTTTGTTCCGATCACTATCCGCATAACCATAAAAACCTAATTCACCTGGTGGTCGCGTTTTAAAACGACGATGTATCCACAGGTATTGATCCGGTACTTCGCGCACATGTTTTTCGATGAGTTCATTGACTCGTCGAGCATCTTTTACATCATCGTCGCTGGGGAAGTTCTGCAGGGGCGAATGTAGTTTTAATTGGTAACCTTGTGCATCAGGCAGGCGCTCAAAGTCGATATACACGACGGAAGCTCCGGTAGATTTCGCCAGTCGTGCAGTTGTTGTCAGAGTGACAGTATTAATTCCCATGAACTGTGCAAATACCGATTGCCGGTTACCAAAGTCCTGATCCGGCGCATACCAAACAACTTTATTGCTGCGCAGTGTTTTCAGTAAACTGCGCATGTCGGTGGTATCGATGAGTCCCTGATATTGCTGACTACGGTAATGACTCATCATGGCTTCGAATAATTTATTGTGAGATTTTTTGATGACAATGTTGAATGGCAATTCCATGGCCAGCAAACGTCCGGAAATAATCAGAGTGGTGAAGTGACCACCAAGCATAATTACGCCTTTACCCGCTTCCAGTGCCTGTTGAATATGTTCCAGCCCCTCAATGTGTAACAAGCGCCGCAGTGTTTTGTTGCTACCCCACCAGCTCAGACCTACTTCTATCAGGGCTATGCCGCTGGACTTGAAGTTAGCTTTAACCAGTTTTTTTTGTTCCTTCGAAGAAAGTTCAGGGAACGCCAGTGCGATATTGGTTTCTGCAATGTGGCGCCGGCGTTTTGCAAACCTGTACATCAGCAGGCCAAGAGTTGCGCCAACGCGTAGTTGCCATGCAAAAGGTAGCCGCGACACGATCCACATTAAGCCAAGAGCAAACCAGGTGGGCCAGAACTTCGGTTTGAGAAATCGGGAAGCCTGGAATTGTGATGATGGGGGGGTCACGTTTTGGTGCTTATGTAGAAAATGGTGAAAAATGAAATAACTCTGAAACGCATGCGCATATTATGCCATGACAAATGCGGGATCGTTATGTGCAATCCTGGTTAGTAGTTAATGCAGGCTGAGATTAATGCATCCACTGTGTAATTTCGTTCAGATGGTCTGCATTGAGAGTGCCGGCAGCCTGGTAGAGGCTGAGTTTATCTGTGAGATAATTATAACGTGCCTGGGCGTAATCCCGTTGTGCGAGGAACAGGTTCTTGCGCGCGAACAATACGTCCACGGTAGTGCGGGTGCCCACTTCGTAACCTGCTTCTGCGGCACGTAACGCACTCTGGCTGGAAACCATGGCTTGTTTGAGTGCTTTCACGCGACTAATGCCGGATAAAACACCACGATAAGCATTGCGTACTTTCCGCTGTGTGGCTCGTCTGGTCTGCTCAAGTGACTGGCGACTGGCCTTTAAAAATTGTCGTGCTTCATGGGTTCTGGAGTTAATTTCGCCTCCGCTGTACAAGTCCAAACTGAGCGTCAGTGTTGCGATTGTAGTTGCATCAATTGCAACATCATCACTATCGCTATAATCAACACCCAGGTCTAGAGTTGGGTAGTGACCTGATTGTTGGGCGCTGACGAGTTCGCGCGCCTGGTTCGTGGCTTCCCCGGCAGATTTAAGCGTTGTGTTTTCAGCCAGTGCCAGTTCAGTCCATTCTTCCAGGTTGGCTGGTTCAGGTGGAAGCAAAGGCATGTCTTCATTCAGCGAATCCAGTTGTTCATGATAACTGCCGGTAATCTCACGCAGGCTTTCCCTGGCACTGTCCAGGTCGTTCGCAGCCGCTATCGCCTGGGCAACAGAAATATCATAGGCCGCTCGGGATTCGTGGACATCGGTGATAGCCACCAGCCCTACATCAAAACGCTGTTTGGTTTGCTCCAGCTGGCGGGAGTTGGCTCGCTTTTCGGCTTTTGCAAAATCGACGCTGTCCCGGGCAGATAAAACGCCGAAATAAGATTGAGCCACGGCCAGAGTCAGGCTTTGTTCAGCGGAACTGTATTCGGATTCTGCCTGAGACACAGAACTCTTTGCGGTACGGCGTTGCACAAAGCTGCCATGATGGTAAATCGGCTGGCTTAACGATAAAGAATAACTGTTAACGCTCGTGCCATCTGGGTCTAAGGGGTCTCTGTGTGTTGCTCCAGCTGTCAGTGAAGGCAAGAAGTTGGCTGTGCTTTGTGGTAGCGCTTCCTCGGCAGCGGCGAGGTTGGCTTTGGCAGCTATAAATTGAGGGTCGTTACTGACGGCGAGACTGTAAATTTCCATCAAGCTGGCGCTATGACCTGATTGAAGGAAAACTGATAGCGCCAGGCCAGCACCAAATTTCAACGCCCAATGTGTGTTTTTCATACCCATGTTCTCCGCAGCAGTTCCAGGAAGTCCTGAAATGCTAAAGCCATAATTTATGTTGATATAAGTTAGGTTGTTTAAAAAGTGAAGGCTTGTGGTTGTTCCACATTGCGCAGCGCAGGGAAGTCAGTCTCAAACAGGGCTTGTGTAACCCATTGGTCTTCTGCCGCGCGCGTGATTAACAATGCTTCCATAACCGGACTTTGTCCGACAATCACTACCATACGACCGCCCACCGTGAGCTGT
>JAUWLO010000221.1 GCA_030613605.1 Gammaproteobacteria bacterium
GTGTGCGTAGTCCTTTTGCGTATTACGGACCTGGAAAAACTCAATCAGAATCAGGCCAATCAGGTAGTAAAAGTTCTGAGCAAAACTCTTAAGGAACATTCCCGCAAAGTTGATCATACCGCACGACTGGATTATGGCGAGTTCGCTTTACTCATGTTCGGAACTAGCCCGGAAGGTACTGCACCGTGTCTGGAACGCCTGTGCCGCTCCTTCCGCAAGCACCAAATTGAGCATCCGGCCATCCCCAAGGAAAATATTTGCCCGCTTTATTGTGGCTATACACGAATCCATGCTCATCGCGATAAAAATGCAGCTGCAGTTCTGAAGCGAGCTGAAACCGCACTTGCCGAAGCGCAGGAATCTTCTGACCGCCACATCATCAGCGCATGAGGACTATAAAGAATGATCGTTATCTTTGACCGTAAGGGACTTAGCCAGCTACTCACTCTGGATGTTGGCAGCCTACAAGGTGTAGACCTCAGTAACGCGCAACTGGAAAACGCCAATCTGGTGCAGTTCGATCTCAGTGGCGCCAACTTGCAAAATGCCAACCTCATGGGCGCTGATCTACGTCTGACAAATCTGAGTAATGCCGATTTCCGGGGAGCTAATCTCACGGGCGCCGATCTTACCGGCGCAATTATGGTTGATACGAACTTGGAAGGTGCCAAACTGGACGAAGCTGTGATGGAGCAGGAGCAGTGATTCAATAATTGTAACGCCGTTATTTTCCCCTTTCCTTTTCCTTTTTCTTTTATTTTTTCTCTGAATTTTTCGGCCATAACCACGCCGCCCCCCGCACACCACTGGAGTCACTATGTTTTGGTGGTAATAAACGAGTGCGGACAGCTTCACCACCCACCCCTGCCGAGAAAACATATTCTCCCCACAACTCAGGCACCGTGTCGTAAAGTCGCTGAATATTAGAAAGACCACCACCGAGCACAATAACATCCGGATCCAGTAAATTAATCACCGAAGCCAACGCCTTCGCCAGTCGGCGTTCGTAGCGTTGCAACGTCGCCTCGGCAGCAACACTACCCTGCAGTGCCCGATTCTCGGCCAGGGCCACAATGCCTGCCGCATCTAGTTTTTCACCAACCACTGTTTCATGATCCCGCACCAACCCCGGCCCGGAAAGAAACGTTTCGATGCAGCCAAACTTGCCGCAATAACAGGCAGGGCCAGGCAATTCTTCCGGCTGTGGCCACGGCAGGGAATTGTGGCCCCACTCACCGGCGATGGCATTGGGCCCGCTGAGCAATTGACCGCGCACCACCACGCCACCACCTGTACCGGTCCCTATAATCACACCAAAAACACACGCCGCACCCACTGCCGCTCCATCGGTGGCCTCGGACAAGGTAAAACAGTCAGCATCATTGGCCAGACGCACGGGTCGCTGCAAAGCAGCTTCCAGATCAGCCTGCAGGGGTTTGCCATTCAAGCGCACGCTGTTGGCATTTTTGAGAAGACCGGTACCGGGTGCTACGGCGCCAGGCATGCCCATGCCGACACTGCCGGTTCGGCCTGTTTCGGCTTCCAGTTGTGATACCAGGTCGGCAACCGCTTTGACCGTTTCTGTGTAGTCAGCCTTCGGAGTTTTCACCCGACGGCGGGCGAGAATCTCACCACTGTGCCCCAAAGCAATGGCCTCAATTTTGGTACCGCCGAGATCAACACCGATTCTCATATCCTTTACCCATATTTTGCAAACTTCACCACTCGACACACTTCCCTCGACAGAAAGCACCCGTTGCTAGACACTACCCTTATGCATATCGACACACAAACCGGGTTACTCACCGAAGCCCGGCAACAGCCATCACCAAACTGTGATCAACGCCCCGCCGACACCACAATAGATTTACTGGTCATCCACGCCATTAGCCTGCCCGAAGGTGAATTCGGCGGCCCATGGATTGACCAACTGTTCTGTAATGAACTCGACGCCACCGATCACGATAAATTCAATAAAATATGTGGCCTAAAAGTATCGTCACATATTCTCATTCGACGTGATGGCGAGCTAGTGCAATATGTGCCTTTTCACCATCGTGCTTGGCATGCAGGGGAATCAAAGTTTGAAGACCGCGAACGTTGTAACGATTTCTCTATCGGCGTTGAACTGGAAGGTTGTGATGACCAGGCCTTTGAAGACATTCAGTACCAACGGCTATCAGAACTCACAAATGAATTGAAAAAACGTTACCCGAACATCACTCGGGAACGGATAACAGGTCATAGCGAAGTCGCTCCAGACCGAAAGACTGATCCCGGCCCTTTGTTTGACTGGGAAAAATTCCGCCGTTTACTTGGCTGAATATAGATTGATGGGATTTTTAGTGTCCGCTTTGCAGGGTGGTATCAACTGATCGATGCAACACAGGCATTAAATCGTTCTGCTGGTGTTTCATAGTCTAACGTTTTTCTGGGTCGTTCATTTAACTCACGCGCTATCGCATTAATTTTGTTTTGTGAGTGAGCCGACAAATCAGTCCCTTTAGGAAAATATTGTCTGAGTAATCCATTCGTATTTTCATTGGAACCGCGTTGCCAGGGACTTTGTGGATCACAAAAATAGACCTTGATGTCAGTCGCCAAAGTAAAACGTTCATGGTCGGCCATTTCTTTACCACGATCCCAGGTCAATGTGGTGTAAAGTTCTGTGGGCAGTTTGTGTGCATGCTTGATGAGGGCTGATATCACCGTTTCCGTGTCCTTGCTTTTCACCTTCACTAACATCACATAGCGTGTGTGACGTTCGACCAATGTCGCAATGTAACTGTTGTGTGCGCCGGCAATCAAATCGCCTTCCCAATGACCCGGCACGGCTCTATCTTCAACGGAGGCGGGTCGCTCACGAATCGATGCCATGTTTTTAATCTGACCCAGCCCCTCTCTTTTTAAACTGTGCTCTTTGGAGCGTCGTATCGCCCTCTGGGTGCGAAGATGCTGTTGAAGCTCTTTTTTCAGCACCCCGCGGGCCTGAATAAAGAGACTGCGATAAATGGTTTCATGTGACACGTGATGGTGCTCTTCGCCTGGATATTCCTTTTTAAGCCAACCGGCAATTTGATCGGGTGACCATGTCCGCCTGAGCTTTCTCGCTACAATCCGCCTTAGTGGTGGATGACAGGCCAGCTTGCAAACTTTCGGCCGACGGGCTCTATCCCAGGCGGCCTGATCCGCTGACGTGGCTCGATAATCATCATAACCACCATTGCGTTTTATTTCACGGCTGATGGTAGAAGGTGAGCGGCCCAGTTGCATGGCGATAGAACGTAAGGAGTCATAACCGGCGAGTCCTCTGGAAATCTCTTCACGCTCTGACAGCGTCAGCGCTAATTGTGATCGTCTTCTTGGCGCAGGCCGAATACCGCCTGTCGGCGCTAACTGGCCAAAGATGGAAGAGGACGGTCGATCGAAGGCACGGCCTATCGCACTCAAAGACTCACCCCGTTGCCAGCGATTCCACATCTCTGTTTTTTGTTCTGCGGTATACTTTATTCGTGTTCGATAACTCATAGTCAACACTCCCTCTTTTTGCTATATAGAGTAAAGTGTTGCGTCGATCAGTTGAACCGGCAA
>JAUWLO010000202.1 GCA_030613605.1 Gammaproteobacteria bacterium
AGACACCACCCGCAGCCCGGACAGGGTTCGCCAGGACGTCTCGCGCAGCCCCGGTGGCGACAGCCGCATTTACATGAATGCCTGCGTAGGTTGCCATGCTGGCATGGATCCCATGACGCAGGCCCTGGCTTCTTATAACTATGTATACACCACCGATATGGAAACGGGGCAACTGGACTACACAGGCGGTGCCGTACAACCCAAATACCTGATCAATAGCAACAACTTCGAATTTGGTTATGTCACCCAGAACGATAACTGGGACAATTACTGGCGAGCCGGTCCCAATAGCGTCATGGGCTGGGGATGGGCAACCGGCAGCACCACCACGGGTTCCGGCACAGGTGCCGCTTCAATGGGCCGCGAGCTAGCGGACAGTTACGCCTTCGCCCAATGTCAGGTTAAAAAAGTATTCAAGAATGTCTGCCTGCGAGAACCGATAGATGCGGCAGATCGCACCCAGATTGACACCATGATTAACAACTTCAAAACAGGCTATAACCTCAAAGATGTTTTTACCGAATCAGCCGTTTATTGCATGGGCAGCTAAGCCTGCAAAACAGGAAACAATTTTTAGTAAAGGGATATAAGTGGAGCAAACAATGAAGACCACAGGCACTAACCATATTTTTCACCAGATACCTTATTACAGAGGAATTCTGGCGGTGCTCGCCGGTCTTTTGCTGGTCGCCTGTGACAACGTACCAACAGAATCCACACCCAATGTTGGTACCACCAATCGTGTACTGGGTTATACGGGACCTTCTTGCAGTACAACGGATTCCTGTACCTTCAAGGTAGAATTCTGGAACAAAATGAGCTCCACCCAGTGCACCAATTGCCATGACAGCCAAAGCAGCACGACCCAGTCACCTTTTTTTCTGGAATCCAGCAACGTTAACGTAGCCTACACACAGGCATTAACCGTGGTTGACCTTGGCACCCCTGCCAATTCCACCATCGTTAGCAAAATTAACGCCAACCACAACTGTGGCGATACCGGCGCCTGTGCCGCACTGGCCACTATCGTCACCGGATATATCACCAACTGGGCCAATGGGGGTGCTGCTGGCAGCGGGGGCGAAACCAACGTCATCGTTTTAACACCACCGACCATTCGCGATACTGGCACCAGTAAAAGTTTCCCGGCTGCCAGCGCTGGTTTTGCCACCACAGTATGGCCCCTGCTAACAGCCAACTGCGCCAACTGCCATACAGAGTCTTCGTCCACTCCTCAATCGCCTTTCTTCGCCGAAAGTGATGTGGATGCCGCCTATGCCGCTGTTGTTAGCAGCCAGAAAATCAATCTCGACGACCCGGCCATTTCCCGTCTGGTGGTACGCCTGGATCCGGAATTCCATAACTGCTGGGCCACACCTTCAGGAGCTGACCCAACGGGTTGTATTGAGTCTGGCAGACTCATGCGAGTAGCCATTGAAACGTTTGCCGGCGACATCGATCTCTCACAGGTCAACCCTGCCTGGGTCACCAGTAAAGCCCTGGATTTAACCGACGGCATACTCGCCAGTGGTGGTGCCCGTGACGATTCCAGCACCATCGCGCTTTATGAAATGAAAACCGGCAGTGGCAACACCATTTATGACACCAGCGGTGTGGAACCGGCCCTTAATCTCAGCCTGACGGGCACTGCCGATATTGATTTCCAGTGGGTCGGCGGCTGGGGCATTGAGTTTATGTCTGGCCGGGCACAGGGCTCCGCCCAAAACACCAAACTTCGTGACCACATCGTCTCCAGTGGCGAATACTCCATCGAGGCCTGGGTGGTACCTGCTAACGTTAACCAGGGTGAGGCCGGTGATCCGGCACGCATCATCACCTATTCTGCTGGCCACACAACCCGTAACTTCACCCTGGGTCAGGCGGAATACCGCTACGAGTATATGAACAGAACAGTCAATCCCAGCGCCACTGCCGCTGAGGTTGCTAATGGTACGCCCTCTTTCATCACCAACGATGCGGACGAAGACCTGCAGGCCTCGCAACAACATGTGGTCGCTACATACCACCCTGTCGATGGCCGCAAAATCTATGTTAACGGCGTCGATGTTTCCACCACCGGCAATCCCGATCCAGATACCGTTACCCCCGGTAGTCTAACCGACTGGGACGACAGCTTTGCCTTCATCCTCGGCAGTGAGGCCGGTGGTGATCACCAATGGGCTGGCAAGTTACGCCTGGTGGCCATTCATAATCGCGCCATGACCCCGGCCCAGATCTTGAACAACTTCGACGCCGGTGTGGGCGAAAAATTCTTCCTGATGTTCAGTGTCAGTGATCTGATAGATACCCCAACAACAACACCAAGTGACTCAGATTGCTTCCAGACATCTGCCGTGACCATCGGCAACCCGCGGGGTGATCAGTGCTTCATCTACATGTTGGTCAGCCAATTCGACAGCTACAGTTATTTGTTTAACGCACCAACCTTCATTAGCCTGAACCCTGATTTTGCACCAGCCGATACACCGATAAGTGGTATGCGCATCGGCCTCAACGGCAAGGAACCCGCTGTGGGACAAGCCTATGTTAACGTCGGCAAACCAACGCCGGTTACCATTAACGCCACCGATTATGTGCCCGCAGATGGTGGACAGATTGTCTCCAGCATCGGCACTATAATCGCGCTGGAAAAAGGCGCGGGTGCCGACGAATTTTTCCTGAGCTTTGAACAATTCGGGACCAACACTGACGTCCGCACTGCATTTGTCTGCAACCCCATCACTGACTGCATGGCAACACCCGTTAATGGTACGCCGGTATCGGACATTGGCGTACGCACGTTCGATGACATTAATGCCACTATGGCAGGAATAACCGGTGTCGACCGTAATACCTCATCAGTGAAAAACACCTTTGACACCATCAAACAACAACTACCTCCGGTGGAAACAATCGATGGTTTTGTTTCTGCCAATCAGATGGCCATCGCCCAGTTGGCTATTCAATATTGTGATGCCCTGGTGGAAAGCACTGGCTTGAATACTGGCTTGCGCGACAGCTTCTTTGGCACCGGTTTTGGCTTTACTTCTGATGTCGATACCGCATTCGCCGGCGGTGGAAAAAATCAGATTGTGGATGCCCTGTACGACAACATTGTGGCTTACCGCGCTCTAGGTAACACAACAAAAACTCTCGCCAACATGCCGTCAATAGGCCAGGTGAGAGCCGAGCTAATCATTGACTCAGCTGCTGGTGAGTACCCGGGAAATTTATACACTCGACTCTTCAATACTTGCGAAGCCGATACTGGCTGTACTCAAAACGCTGCTCGTACTCGCGCCGTTACCAAAGCCCTGTGCACATCCGTACTGGGCAGCGCGGCCATGTTAATTCAGTAAGCTTGCAATGACACAAAGATTTATTTGAGTTTTTTATTTTAAGGAAAGGACCATGGCTAAACGACGTCATCCAAACAAACAAGAACTTTCACCCGATGCTCCTCTGTTTCACAGAGACCACGCGCGTCCAGTAACACGCCGTGACTTTCTGGCTCAGGGATTTATTTCCGGTACGGGTATCGCCCTTGGCGGTTCATTGTTCAGTCTATTTGCGAATCCTCGTTCAGCTCAGGCAGAACTGTCGAATGATCTCCTAACCCTGGCAAACAGCACAAATTGTACGCTCGGCGGTCTGGGAACCAATATTCCCTTCATTTGTTTCGACCTGGCCGGTGGCTCCAACATGATTGGTTCCAACGTACTGGCGGGTGGTCGCAACGGTTACATGGATTCTCCTATCAGCACAGCGGGTTACAGCAAAATGGGTATCCCCGGTGACATGGTGCCAGGCGTCATCGACCCAACCGCATCAGCTGTCAGCGGCCCCAATAACGATTTTATCAACGCCAGCCTTGGTCTGCCCTTTCACTCGGACAGTGGTTTTTTACGCGGC
>JAUWLO010000067.1 GCA_030613605.1 Gammaproteobacteria bacterium
TGCGATGGACGGAAGAGGACGACCTTGTACTGGAAAAGCTCGAACAGGCAACAGTACCTGTTATTCTGGTTGTTAATAAAATTGATAGCATTAAACATAAAGAAGACCTGCTTCCTCATCTGAAAACACTTTCAGAAAAAAGAGACTATCTGCAGGTCATTCCCTTATCTGCACAAACAGGTGAAGGCGTAGAACGTCTGGAATCCGTAGTCGAATCAGTTTTACCTGTTTCCCCGCCATTTTTCCCCGAAGACCAGTTCACTGATCGCAGTGAACGATTCCTCGCCGCCGAGTTGGTGAGAGAAAAGTTGGTACGATCGTTGGTTAAAGAATTACCGTATTCCACGACCGTGGAAATAGAAAAATTTTCAGTGGAAAATAATGTTCGTCATATTCACGCGGTTATATGGGTAGAGAGGGAAGGCCAGAAAGGAATTGTTATCGGCAAAAAAGGCCAGCAATTAAAACGAATTGGTGAATTGGCTCGTAAAGATATGGAGCGAGCCTTTGATGGGAAAGTATTTTTGCAGCTGTGGGTAAAGGTGCGATCTGGCTGGTCTGATGATGAGCGCGCTCTGCGAAGTCTGGGCTATCAGGATGGCTAACCATAAAATATTATTACAGCCCGCATATGTACTGCATCATCGTGCCTATCGCGACTCCAGCGTTTTGCTTGAATTATTTTCTCCTGAATATGGACGTGTTGGCGTTATTGCGAGAGGTGCTAAATCAGCCAAATCGCGTTGGCGGGGGGTGTTGCAACCGTTTCAACCACTTTTGGTTTCATGGAATAAACGCGGCGAGCTGGGCACGTTGACAGCTGCAGAAGCTCATGGTCCAGCACTAACCATTGCACCAGATTTAATCGCCAGTGGTTTTTATTTGAACGAAATTCTTTTGCGTCTTCTGGAGCGTGATCAAGAGCAGCTGGAATTATTTGGGTGTTATGATGAAGCCCTGAGAGGTTTGGATAAAGTAGGGACAGAAACAGACTCGGACAATCAGTCCAGGTCTGTGGCCCTGGAGATATTGCTAAGGCAATTCGAAATACGTTTGTTGAACGCGTTGGGCTATGGCCTGGTGCTGGATCACGAGGTTGGATCGGAATCCCCTGTACAGGCTGAGCAGAAATATATATACCAGCTGGAGCATGGCCCCGTTAAAGTGGAAGCTGGCGTTGCCGAGGATCAGGCAAACTATACTGCGTTCAGCTCATATTTTAATTCCGCTTCTAGTTTCAAGAGTGGTTCCGAAGAAGAGTATCAATATGGAACACGCATTTCCGGTGGTACTCTGCTGGCCTTACATGCGGGTGATTTTTCTGACGAGCTTGTTCGGTTGGAATCCAAGCGCTTACTTCGGGGAGTGCTTGGCCACTATTTAGGCTCCAAACCTTTGCAGAGCCGTAATCTTGCGCGGCCCATTAATCGTAGTCAGTAGTTAATGGTTAGTGGCAAAGAAATTAAATAAGAAAGACCGGAATTAAAGAACAATGACATCTGCAAAGACAATCCTGTTGGGCGTTAACATTGACCACGTAGCAACATTGCGTCAGGCGCGGGGAACTCGTTATCCAGATCCCATCCAGGCCGCTATCGAGGCCGAACAGGCTGGAGCCGATGCTATTACTTTGCATTTGCGAGAGGATCGTCGTCATATTCAGGATCGTGATGTGGAGATGCTGAAAGATATTCTGCAAACTCGCATGAACCTTGAAATGGCGGTGACGGATGAAATGTTGGCTATCGCCGAGGAAATTCGTCCAGCAGAGTGTTGCCTGGTGCCTGAGCGGCGAGAAGAATTGACCACCGAAGGTGGGCTTGATGTTGCTGGTCAGCGAGATCGGATAAAAGATGCCTGTGCACGGCTGGCAGATGCAGGCATTCGGGCTTCCCTGTTTATTGATGCAGACCCGATTCAAATCGATGCTGCGGCTGAGGTGGGGGCCCCGGTTATTGAAATTCACACGGGGCATTTTGCCGATGCGACGACACCAGAACAGGCACAGGCTGAACTAACCCGGGTGACACAGGCTATCGAGCATGGTCTTGATGCTGGTCTACATGTAAATGCGGGCCATGGTCTGCATTATCATAACGTTGGGGTTATTGCGGCCATTCCAGGGGTTCGAGAGCTGAATATTGGCCATGCTATTGTGGCCAGAGCCGTATTTACGGGGCTACAAAATGCGGTACGGGAAATGAAGCAACTGATGCGTGAGGCACAGTCCGTATGATTTACGGCATTGGGACCGATATCGTGCGTATCCAGCGTATTGATAAAAATTTACAGCGCTACGGTGACAGGTTTGCGAGCCGAATTCTTTCCGATGACGAATTTGAGGGATTCCAGGCTTCTGCCCGGAAAGCGCATTTTCTGGCGAAGCGATTTGCCGCCAAAGAGGCAGCGGCCAAGGCGTTAGGAACCGGGTTCCGTGACGGCCTCAGCCTCAGGGATATTAGCGTGACTCACGATGAGCTGGGAAAACCCTTGCTGGATTTCAGCCACAAAGGCCGTGAACAACTTAAAGCTCGTGGCATAGGTTGCACTCATCTTAGTATTTCTGACGAACATGACTATGCGGTTGCCTTTGTTACCCTCGAAATTCAGTAACTTTCTCACTTCCGTCCGTAAATCTACCGAAAAGCACTGTCATAAGATGCTCAAGTTGGGTAGAATGCGCGTCTTCCGGTGCGGGGTGGAGCAGTCCGGTAGCTCGTCGGGCTCATAACCCGAAGGTCACAGGTTCAAATCCTGTCCCCGCTACCACTTATTTTTCAATTTTGAAGATAAGTGGGGATTAAGGAAGGATCGCGAATGCGGGCCAGTAATAAGAAAAACCGTCCTGAGATGGACAAAAGGCCTCGGTAACGGGGTTTTTTTTGGTGTTTTGAAATCTGTCTGGTAAATCTGGATAAGATTTCAGCCTAACAGGGTGTATTAATGGCTTGCCATGGTGTTAGACAGTACGAGCCTTGGCGTATGGGGCCCTGGGCGCTATAATTCGCAGGTTCTGTGCGGATGATGCAAGCGGTAAATCGATGGGCCTTAGGCTCATTTTTTGTTTCTGAGGAAGTCGTTTTTGAGAAAGTTGTTTTTTTGAAAATAGTACCTCAGAGGATGTTAATGAATTTGGCTGGCAGTTGGTTGATGATTGGTTAACTAATGTCAGCATGGTTAGGAGAAAATAGTGCGTCACGCACCCGCTAACGTACAGGCAATTATTGAGCCAGTGGTTACTTCACTCGGGTACGAGCTGGTTGGTGCTGAGTTTTTAATGCAGGGCCAGAACGGTTTGTTGCGTGTGTATATTGATGCCGAAGACGGTATTCAAATGAAAGATTGTACGCGCGTTAGCCATCAGTTAAGCGGCGTGCTGGATGTGGAAGATGTTATCAAGGGAAAATATCAGCTCGAGGTGTCATCACCAGGGCTGGATCGTCCATTGTTTACGGCAGAACATTTTGATCGTTTCCAGGGTCATAAGGCCAGGCTGAAACTTACAGTACCGCTGAATGGGCAACGGAAATTTAAGGGTACCCTGAGAGGTGTTAAAAACGATCAGGTGTTACTTGAAATTGAAAATGCGGAAGTTGGTGATGAGATAATCTCGTTGTCACTGAATGCAATAGATAAGGCAAATTTAATTCCGGATATATGATTTCGGGCATTTGGTTCCATTTGATCAGTATTGTTTATAAATGAACGTAGTGAAACAAGAGTTGTGAGGCAGGTAAGATGAATAGCAAAGAAATCTTGATGGTTGTAGACGCAGTGTCGAATGAAAAAAGTCTTGATGCCGAGACGATATTCGAGGCTATTGAAGCAGCATTAGCGACCGCCAGTAAGAAATTGAGCTCTGTGGATATCGATACTCGTGTTGATATCGACCGTAACACGGGTGAATACAAAACTTTTCGTATCTGGGAAGTATTTGATGATGACTCTGAAGAATTCGAAGACCCTGATACTCAGATTAAGCTGACCTATGCTCTCAAGAAAAACCCGGATATTCAGGTAGGTGAGTTTATCGAAGAATCCATGGAAAACGCTGCGTTTGGTCGTATTGCGGCACAGGCGGCGAAACAGGTTATTGTGCAAAAAGTACGTGATGCTGAACGTGCCCACATTGTCGAAATTTACCAGGACCGTATCGGTGAGCTGATGATGGGTGTGGTGAAGCGCATGGATAAAGGCAACATTATCCTGGATCTCGGTGAAAATGTTGAAGCCATCGTCACCCGTGATGAAATGATTCCGCGCGAAGCGGTACGGCCTGGTGATCGGTTACGTGGTTATCTTAAGGATGTTCGGGCAGAAATGCGTGGACCGCAGTTGTTTATTAGTCGCACCGCGCCTGAGTTACTGATTGAGTTATTTAAACTGGAAGTGCCAGAAGTTGGCGAAGGTTTGATCGACATTCATGGTGCTGCTCGTGATCCGGGCTCACGCGCCAAAATCGCAGTGCAATCCAATGACCCTCGCATTGATCCAGTAGGCGCCTGTGTCGGTATGCGCGGTTCTCGTGTTCGGGCAGTTTCCAATGAGCTGGGAGACGAGCGTGTGGATATCATTTTGTGGGATGAAAATTCTGCTCAATTTGTTATTAACGCCATGTCACCCGCAGAAGTAACATCCATTGTGGTGGATGAGGATAGTCACTCCATGGATATAGCCGTTGATGATGAACAATTGTCACAGGCTATTGGCCGTGGCGGACAAAACGTACGTCTTGCCAGCGAATTAACCGGTTGGACGATTAATGTCATGTCTGAGACTCAACTGGCAGAAAAAGGCGAAGAAGAAGGACAGGTTGCGCAACAGTTGTTTGTTACTCAGCTGGATGTGGATGAAGAGTTTGCCAACATTTTGGTGGCGGAAGGTTTTACCAGTATTGAAGAAATTGCCTATGTACCACTGGAAGAAATGTTACAGATTGAAGAATTTGATGAAGAAACTGTTACTGAATTGCGCAACCGTTCAAAAGACGTATTGTTAACACGCGCACTAGTACAGGAAGAGGTGCTAGAAGATAAAAAGCCTGCTGAAGATTTGCTGACCATGGATGGAATGGATCAACATCTGGCTTTTGTTTTGGCCAGCCACAGTGTTATTACGATGGAAGATCTTGCAGAACAGTCAGTGGATGAGTTGCTGGAAATTGAAGAAATGGATGAAGAGCGTGCAGCCAAACTGATTATGACGGCGCGTGCGCCCTGGTTTGCAGAAGAAGGGCTTGCGGAAGAGAGTACTGCCGACGAGCAGCCACAGGGTTAAGGTATCAAGGGGTACGGTATGTCAGGTGTAAGTGTAAAACAATTAGCTGAAGTTTTAAGTGTTTCGGTAGACCGTTTGCTCAGTCAGCTGGGTAAGGCGGGCATGGACTTCGAAAAAGAAGACCAGACCGTTAGCGATGATGAAAAAATGAAACTTCTGGATTTTCTTCGGGATACTCACGGCGGTTCCGTGGAAAAAACTGATGAGCCAAGAAAAATAACCCTTAAACGTAAAACTGTTTCTGAGTTAAGGCACCCTTCCGGGCAGGGAAAAACGGCAACACGCGGTAAAACAGTTAATGTGGAAGTACGCAAAAAGCGCACCTACATGAAGCGCAGCGAGGTTGTATCTGAAGAGGCGGAACGTCTCAAGGAAGAATCAGCCAAAATTGCCCAGCATCACGTAGAGCAGGAAAAAGAGGCGGAAGAAAGTCGTGCTAAGCGTGCCAAGGCAACCGAAGATAAAGCAAAAGAAGAAGCTGACATTCAGGCCAAGCAGGAAGCTTTAAAGAAAGCGGAGGAAGAAAAGGCCAAGGAAGCCGCGGCAGCGCCAGCTCAGCCACCAGCAGATAAAGGTGGTGACAAGCGCGGTAAAAAGAAAGAGAAAGAAAAATCTACAAAATATGGCCGTAAAGAAATGCATGTCGATGCCAGCAAATCGGGGCGTCGCAAGAAAAAACCCCGTGGTCGCCGCGCTGCTGTTGCTGCAGGGCCAACCGAGCATGGTTTCGAAAAGCCGGTAGCACCGATTGTCCGGGATGTCGCTATTCCCGAAACCATTACAGTTGGAGAGCTTGCACAAAAAATGGCAGTTAAGGCCGGAGAAGTCATCAAGGTCTTGATGGGTCTTGGTAGCATGGTGACCATTAACCAGGTGCTTGATCAGGAAACGGCATCCATTGTGGTGGAAGAAATGGGCCACAATATTGTCTTGATTGAAGATGATGCCGTTGAAAAGGCGCTTGATTTATCTGAAGAGGAAACGGGCGAGAAAGTTACGCGTGCTCCGGCGGTTACCATCATGGGGCATGTTGATCATGGTAAAACTTCACTGCTGGACTATATTCGTAAAGCCAAGGTGGCTGCTGGTGAGGCAGGTGGTATTACCCAACACATTGGTGCCTATCATGTAGAAACCGATCACGGTCCTATCACATTCCTGGATACACCAGGACATGCTGCTTTTACTGCAATGCGGGCACGTGGTGCGCAGGCAACCGATATTGTTGTGTTAGTGGTTGCGGCCGACGATGGAGTTATGCCTCAAACAGAAGAAGCGATTCAACATGCAAAGGCTGCAGGTGTGCCCATAGTTGTGGCCGTCAACAAGATTGATAAAGAAGACGCTCAGCCTGATCGCGTTCGTCAGGAGCTGGTGGCTGCTGAAGTTGTGCCTGATGACTGGGGTGGTGATACGCAGTTTATTCATGTTTCCGCACAAACGGGTGAAGGCATCGATGAATTGTTAACCGCTATCTCATTGCAGGCAGAAGTGCTTGAACTCAAGGCTGTTAAAGATGGGGCTGCACGTGGTGTTGTTATTGAATCACGGCTTGATAAAGGTCGAGGCGTGGTAGCTACGGTATTAATTCAAAGCGGTACCCTGAAAAAAGGCGATATTGTTCTGGCTGGTCAGGAGTATGGTCGTGTACGCATATTGCTGGATGAAAATGGTAAAACGATTAGTGAAGCTGGTCCTTCTATACCGGTTGAAGTGCTTGGTCTTTCCGGTGCGCCAAGTGCGGGTGACGAGGTGCTGGTTGTTGCGGATGAGCGTAAGGCTCGCGAAGTGGCTTTATTCCGTCAGGGTAAGTTCCGTGACCTGAAGATGGCTCGCCAACAGAAAGCCAAACTGGAAAGTATGTTTTCGCAGATGGAAGAGGGCGAAGTTAATACGCTTAACCTGGTTTTAAAAGCAGACGTGCAAGGTTCGGTTGAAGCATTGAGCGAGTCTCTAACCAAATTATCTACTGATGAAGTACGCGTAAAGATTGTTTCCAGCGGTGTTGGCGGAATCAATGAGTCTGATGTCAATCTGGCAGTGGCTTCGTCAGCGGTCATGATTGGTTTTAATGTTCGTGCAGATGCTTCTGCGAAACGACGTATTGAAGAAGAAGGCATTGATCTTCATTATTACAGCATTATTTATGAAGTTATTGATGAGGTTAAACAATCTCTCAGCGGTATGCTGGCGCCAGAATTTAAAGAAGAAATTGTTGGCTTGGCAGAAGTTCGGGATGTATTCCGTTCTCCGAAGCTGGGTTCTATTGCAGGCTGCATGGTGACTGAAGGTGTAATTAAACGTAACAATCCTATTCGTGTGTTGCGCGACAATGTTGTTATCTATGAAGGCGAGCTGGAATCACTGCGTCGATTTAAAGATGATGTGCAGGATGTTCGATCTGGAACGGAATGTGGTATTGGTGTGAAAAACTACAATGACGTTAAAGTGGGTGATCAGATCGAAGTCTTCGAACAGGTTGAAGTGGCTCGATCACTTTAAACTATGCAATCATTAGTGGTTTCGTAACTTAAAGCAATCTGAGTAGCAGGTAGAATATGGCGAAGGAGTTTAGCCGCACTCGTCGGGTAGCGGATCAAATTCAACGTAATATGGCTGAGTTGATCCAGATGGAGTTGGGTGCCCCCCGGCTTGGTATGGTGACGGTGACCGCCGTTGATGTGACCCGCGAATTTGAGAGCGCTCGAGTATTTTTTACCGTTTTAGGTAAAGAGCTAAGCGACAAATCGCAAATCGAAGAAACGACGGCAACATTAAATCATGCGGCTGGTTTTTTACGCAGTGCCCTGGCGAAGAGATTAAAGTTAAGAACGACACCAAAGCTGATCTTTGTCTATGACAGTTCCATGGAAAAAGGCAATCAGCTCACCGATTTGATTAAATCTGCTGTAAAAACCCCCACCGGAAACAAAACTGAGGATTCGTAGGTTCACTCCCCTTGTCAGCCTGGTGCTTAATGACAATCACAAAACCTAATACAGCAACACCTGATACTAACCACAGCAGATATTAACAACAGTAAGCATTAACAACAGCGGAGCAGTAATTTTGGCGAGACGCAGAAAACGTGGTCGGAATATCAGCGGTGTATTGTTGCTGGATAAGCCAGCCGGCATTACATCCAATGCAGCGTTACAGGTGGTAAAACGACTTTTTGATGCCAATAAGGCGGGCCATACCGGTAGTCTGGACCCATTGGCGACGGGAATGTTGCCGATTTGTCTGGGAGAGGCGACCAAAATTTCCGGATTTCTTTTGTCGGCCGACAAATGTTACCGCGCTGTGTGCAAATTGGGTGTGACCACCAATAGTGGGGATGCTGACGGTGAAGTGTTGCAACAGCGCCCAGTAGAGAATATTAACGAAGCCCGAGTCAGGGAAGTACTGATGAACTTCATGGGTGACGGTAAACAGATTCCGCCGATGCATTCCGCTATAAAACGCCAGGGTGTGCCCCTCTACAAGCTGGCTCACCAGGGAATTGAGGTTGAGCGTGAAGCCAGAGATATCACCATCCACAGTCTGGATCTGGTTCGGCTGGAGGGTGACGAGCTGGAAATTGACGTTTGCTGTTCCAAAGGCACCTACATTCGTACCTTGGCTGAGGATATTGGCGAAGAGCTGGGTTGTGGAGCCCACATATCCGCCCTGAGACGTACCGGTATTGGTGCTCTCGATAATATCGAAATGCACACGCTGGACTCGTTGACAGCGCTTGCGGAGCAACAGGATAAAGAGGCTCTGGATGGCCTGTTATTACCAACCGAGGCTGCCTTACCGGACTGGCCAGAGGTTCAGTTATCGGCCGATGCCAGCTTTTATCTCTGTCAGGGACAGGCTGTTTTTGTCCCTCAGCTTAAAGACCGAGGCTGGGTCAGGCTGTTTGGGGTCAATAAACGCTTTCTGGGCCTGGGCACCGTGCTGGATGATGGCCGGGTTGCTCCAAAAAGGCTCTTGAGCACCCAGTAGCTCACAATCACAGTCGCTCAGACCTATATTTTTTTGTCTCAGAATGGTCCTGGATCATGTGCAAAACCAGTGCAATAGCCATGGTGAAAACCCGTTAAATGGGGTAAAATCGCGTGCTCTTCAGGGGCTGGACCTAGTAGCCGGCTCGCTGAAATCGCTAAATTTTATTAACTTTTTTATTTATTAGATTAAATACTAGGAGACAAAAATGTCTTTAGATACAGCAGAAGTAGCAAAAATTACCAAGGAACACGCCCGCTCAGAGGGTGATACCGGTTCCCCAGAAGTCCAGGTCGCATTGTTGTCCGCACGTATTACCGACCTGTCTGATCACTTCAAAACACATATTCATGATCACCACTCGCGCCAGGGTTT
>JAUWLO010000066.1 GCA_030613605.1 Gammaproteobacteria bacterium
AAAACTCACTACACCCATTTAACTAAAATCAGATTAAACAAAATTATGTTTGAAAAAATTGTTATCGCTAATCGCGGAGAAATCGCACTGCGCATCTTGCGCACCTGTAAAGAAATGGGCATCCACACGGTGGCTGTACACTCTGTTGCAGACAGCGATCTAAAACACGTCAAGCTTGCCGATGAAACCGTTTGCATAGGACCGGCCTCATCTCTGGAAAGTTATCTGAACATTCCGGCACTAATCAGCGCAGCCGAAGTCACTGATGCTGTGGCCATCCATCCCGGTTATGGTTTCCTGGCAGAAAATGCCGACTTCGCAGAACGTGTTGAGCAAAGTGGTTTCACTTTCATTGGTCCAAAACCTGAAAGCATTCGACTCATGGGCGACAAGGTATCGGCTATTAAAGCCATGAAAGATTCCGGCGTACCCTGTGTACCAGGCTCCGATGGCCCATTGGGAGACGACGCCGACACCAATACAAAATTAGCAAAAGGCATTGGTTACGCTATTATTATCAAAGCTGCAGCAGGCGGCGGCGGTCGTGGCATGCGGGTCGTACACAGCGAAGCTGCGTTACTTAATGCCATAGCCTTAACCAAAACCGAAGCACTGAATACGTTTGGTAGTGATGTGGTTTACATGGAAAAATATCTGGAAAACCCGCGCCATATAGAAATCCAGGTATTGTCAGATCAACACGGCAACGCCATTCACCTGGGTGAACGTGATTGCTCCATGCAACGTCGTCATCAGAAGGTTACCGAAGAAGCACCCGCTCCTGGAATAGACGAAGAGACACGTGCCAGGATCGGTGGCCAGTGTGCGGAAGCCTGCCGTGAAATTGGTTATCGAGGCGCAGGCACGTTTGAATTTCTTTTTGAAGATGGCGAGTTTTATTTTATCGAAATGAACACCCGCATCCAGGTGGAGCATCCGGTTACCGAAATGATTACCGGGGTTGATCTGGTGAAAGAACAAATCCGCATCGCGGCAAATTTACCGCTGAGTTACGAGCAAAAAGACATCAAAATTCGCGGTCATGCTTTCGAGTGTCGCCTTAACGCAGAAGACCCCGAAACGTTTATGCCGTCTCCCGGTACCATTACCCAGTTCCATGCCCCAGGTGGCTTGGGCGTTCGTGTTGATTCACACATCTACAATGGTTACAAAGTTCCGCCGTTTTATGATTCCATGATCGGCAAACTCATTGTGCATGGTGATACCCGCGAGATCGCCATGGCGCGCATGCGCACCGCATTAAGTGAGTGCATTATCGAAGGCATCAAAACCAACATCCCATTGCAGCAGGACATCTTTAACGATGCTGCCTTCGCTACCGGCGGCACCAACATCCACTATTTAGAGAAGAAACTAGGACTGTAAAAAAGCAATGTTTAATGCTGAGTGTTTAATGTTTAATCTTAGAACATAAAAGAACCTCACTTCCGTTGTTTAGCATTTATCATTAACCACTAAACATTCAACACTGCTTTTTTATCATGCCCTGGCTGCAACTCACCTTTGAAACCACGCCTGACGACGCTGAGCAACTTTCCGATCTGCTAAGCGAGGCAGGCGCCAGTGCGGTCACCTTTCTGGACAGTGCCGACCAGCCACTTTATGAACCCCCTGTCGGCGAAACTCCCCTGTGGTCCCGTACCCGGGTGATGGGTTTGTTCGATGCCGCAACCGACATCAATCAAGTGGTGGAACAAATTTCTACCGAACTCACACCAAAACCTTTGCCCGACTGGCGAGTTTCACCACTGGAAGACAAGGACTGGGAACGTGAATGGATGGAAAACTTCAAACCCATGTCATTCGGCGAACATTTGTGGATTATTCCCAGCTGGACTAAACCACCCCAACCCGACGCCATCAATATACTGCTCGACCCGGGCCTGGCCTTTGGCACCGGCACCCACCCGACCACTGCCCTGTGTCTGCAATGGCTGGATGAACACAATGCAACACTTGGCTCGATTCAATACGACGAAGTCATCGATTACGGCTGCGGTTCCGGCATTCTTGCCGTGGCGGCCGCAATGTTGGGCGCCAAGCACATCTGGGCAGTGGATAACGACCCACAGGCACTCATCGCCACACACGACAACGCCACCAAGAACAGCGTTGCCGAGTCCATAGAAGCGGTATTACCTGAGGCCCTGCCAGACATCAAAACCCCACTGCTACTGGCCAACATTCTTGCCCAGCCATTGATGGATTTTGCCGATCGTTTTGCCCAACACGTCAGCCCGGGTGGTCATATTGTGCTGTCCGGCATTCTCGGCGATCAGGCCGAACAGGTAGCATCCTGTTACCGACCCTGGTTTGAGATGGAAGCTCCCGTTTTGCTGGATGGCTGGGTGCGATTGGCGGGTATTCGCCACTCATGATCCCTGGCGGTCTTATTCCCACTGTTAGCGCCAAAAATCGCTAATAAAACAATCAACTATTGGTCTTTTCTCAGGCTCTTTACCCTTAATTTTCGGCCAAAACTGCCGAATATAAGGCAATGAACCCGGAAAAGTGTCACAAACTATGAATCCACTCAAGCTTCGCATGCCAAAACAGGGGCAAGCTCACCTCGATGCACAGCAGCCTCGCCCCAGTGAGCTGTCTGATTGGCTGAAGGCTCAACCTGCAGTCAATCTTCAGTCAACAGCGCCTTCGTTGCTAAATTTATTGCAGAAATACAACCGCCGCTTAATGCCACCAGAAGCGCGCATGAGGGCGCTCACTCTTCTCAAGCCCGCCATTGATAAAGTTCTGAAGTTATTACGGGAAAAATATCAGGACAAATCATTACCCCTGACTGAAAAAGCACGCGACCACTCAGACGTGTGCCTGCAATTTCTTGATGAATTGAGCTGTGGCTATAAAATTATAGTCACCCAAATGATTACCGAAAAAATTGACCATGATACGAACGCCAATATATTTACTGTTACCCTGTATTCAGCCATAGATCAGCTGGGCCAATTGTTACTGGAAAATTATTCGCAATATCGCCCCTTGCTAAAAGGTCTGTGGGGAGAATTACATCGACTCTACCTGCTGGCAGAACAAAACAACCTGCACAACCAGGTTTTACCCAGCGACGAAAATGAACCCAATCCTTTGGCCACTATCCAGCACGCTTATTTACGGCTGTCATTACTTGCCCTGACTCAACCCAACCATTTAATGCCGGGACAGGCAGCCACTATTTATGAATATCTGGGAAAGTGGACAGCCGGCTGCCGCATGATTAAAAAGACCGACACTGCCGCAGAAGCCGGTGACATTGTCATTGATCTGGCAGATGAACGTCCGCCCGCCATCGCAACGGGGCACGCCCGCTTCCGGCCGGTCAATGGTCGTTTTCTGGACATCATCAAATTACGGGCAAAGCTCGAAGACATCAGCAACAGCATCGATAAAAAACAAAGTGCTCATGTTCATGAAGTCACGCTAAACATCGCTGAACGTCTACAGCGAGACCTGCTCATCCGGCTCAACGATACCTGGCGCGGCCGTGCCGAACGGGAAGACGAACGCACAGAAGATGGCGAAAGCCAGATTAGTTTATGTGTCGGTCTGGATGCAGCACACCACTTCAGCATCGGAGAACAGGAATATAATCCCGAGCGCGATGAGCTTTACATCCATCGGCCACAGCTGAGAAGCGAGAATGAGGGCCTGTCGCTTCTGGCAAAAAATGAAACTCCCTGGGACCTGGATCCTGCGGCCAGCAAAACCAGTGATGGTCTTGATCAGACCCGTCTGTCACGTTTTGAAGTAGAAACAGACGTGTGGGAAACCACCCATGACAGCAACATTCATGTTCGTGACATACGTGAAGCCACCTGGGCACATTTCCAGATGGGACCCTGGTTGCGGATAAATCAAAGCAAAGGCGGCATGTCATTGAAGCGCCTGCCGGAAAGTCAATCAAAGGTGCGAGTTGGATCCCTGGTGGCTTACCTCGATCATAGCGCGACTAAAATCTGGAAAATCGGCATTGTGCGCTGGCTACAGGATTCGCAGGACAAAAGTTTTAACGTAGGAATAATGACTCTGGCCCAGAGCGGAATTCCCGTTGCAATACGTGCCATCGGTGGCGCTGGCGCTGGCGGCGAGTATTTTCGCAGCCTGCTGGTGCGAAGTGTGCTCTCGGATGCCAAAACTGCGACCTTGCTGGTGCCCGCCAGCATTTACGATATTGGCACCCAATTAGTCCTCAACCTGCAAACTGAGCTAAAGTACCTGCGCCTGACTAAAATGGTCGAGACCACCAGCTCATTTTCACTGTTTGAATACAGGGAAATCTCCGTGCCACCGGCGGAGCAGGTTAAAATCGATGCACTGGGTCACAAAGAACAAACAACATGACACTATTTACAGTAAACCCTAAAGTTCAAATACTAATACTCAAACACTAATATCCAGATCATATGTTTACCCAATGCCCCAATTGTGAAACCACCTTTCAGGTCACGGCTGAACAGCTAAAGGCCGCCAATGGTGATGTGCGCTGCGGAGAATGTCTGACTGTCTTCAATGCTCTGGATAATTTAAGTGAAATAAAACCAGTCGGTGGGCATATGCCGACCCCTGACACTGAACGGGAATCAAATATCACCACTGGCGATACCAGCACCAGCATTGACAAAAACCTGGAAGATTTTTTTGGTGACCTGTTCGAGGATTCTCCAGACGAATCGTTTGATGAACCCATAGCCTACGCTAGCCCCGAAACCTCGACCGAAAACACAACCAAACCTGGCGGGGGATTTTTTTACGGAGCCAATGAAGCGACCATCGAGAAAATCCTGGAAGAGACCCCGGAAACAGCCACTAAAGATCACGCAGAAACAATTAATGAACCAGAACCCCTTGAGCCCCCCATTGAAGCTGACAATGGGCCTGAGGTCGATGAACTTTCAACAGACTTTGACTGGAAAACTGAACAAGCTGACACCGACACAAGCTCAGAAGGTAAAGACCTTGATAGCTTAAGCTCTGATAACAAAACCGAAGCAACCCAAATTACGAATGTTCCATCCGTCATCCTTGACGAGCTACAAGCCGCCAAAGCAGAACACCTCAAGCCCCCCAGCACTCCCTGGGTAGTGGGCAGCATTGTTTTGATGCTGGTATTTGTGCTTCAGGCCGTCTACTTTTCCCGCGACAGCCTGGCAAAAAATCCGTCCTATCGACCACTTCTCACCAGTGCCTGTGATGTATTGGGCTGTGAAATAAACATTGCGTTTGATACCCGGCTCATTGAGATTATTGGTCGTGATGTTCGTACTCACCCGTCCTCCAAAAATGCATTGATTGCAGGCACCACGCTCATCAACAACGCCTCCTATGCCCAGCCCTACCCGCTACTCACACTTACTTTCTCTGATATCACCGGCACCAAACTGGCGCAAAGACGCTTTACCCCCCGAGAGTACCTGCGTAGTGGCACAGATATAGCAGCCGGAATGCCATCAGAAGTCCCGGTACAGGTGGAGCTACACCTTGTCGATCCCGGCAAAGCAGCGGTTAACTTTGAGTTCATCGCCGAAGTTGACCCGCGGTCATAGCCGCTCACTCATTATCCCCTAAAACACCTTTAATCCAGCACCGGATCGGAGTAATATCGTCGATCGGTTTCGCTAAACAAATTATTCAAAAAGCTGTACAAACATGCACATAGGCCCTTACACACTGTCCAACCAACTCATCCTTGCCCCCATGGCAGGCGTGACAGACCGCCCTTTCCGGCAACTGTGTAAAAAGCTGGGCGCTGGCATGGCGGTATCCGAGATGGTCTCCTCCAATTCCCTGTTATGGGGTTCGGAGAAAACCAAACGTCGTGCCAATCATGACGGTGAAACCGATCCACGTTCAGTCCAAATAATGGGCGCTGACCCACAGATGATGGCCGATGCCGCACGCTATAATGCTGACAACGGTGCCCAGATTATTGATATCAACATGGGTTGCCCGGCCAAAAAGGTCTGTAACGTAGCTGCAGGTTCTGCACTACTGCAAAATGAAACGTTAGTAGGTAATATTCTGGATGCCGTTGTAGCGGCCGTGGATATACCGGTCACATTGAAAATTCGTACCGGCTGGGATACCGAAAATCGCAATGGCGTAACTATCGCCCGTATTGCAGAAAGCTCAGGCATACAATCGCTGGCTGTACATGGGCGAACACGGGCCTGTGGTTATAAAGGGGAAGCGGAGTTTGATACCATTGCCGCTATCAAGGCTGCCATTAATATTCCACTGGTAGCCAATGGCGACATAACAACGCCCGAAAAGGCGAAAAAAGTATTAGACTACACCAAGGCGGATGCGGTAATGATCGGCAGAGCAGCTCAGGGACGACCCTGGATTTTTCGCGAAATCGACCATTACCTGAAAACAGGAGAAAAATTGCCAGAACCGGAGACCAGTGAAGTACGGGATATTTTGCTCGAACATCTTCACAATCTTTATGAGTTCTACGGGGAATATACGGGGGTGCGCATGGCGCGCAAACATATTTCCTGGTACAGCAAAGGGCAACGGCATGGAGCTGCTTTTCGCCAGGCAGTCAATAAGCTTGATACCGTTGAAGAACAACTACAAATAACAAAAAGCTTTTTCGAAGCATTGTTGGTTCAGGAGGAACTTGCAGCATGACATTACATTTTCAAAGTACAATGAGTGACATAAACGAACAAATGACAGACATGGAAAATCGGAACATGCCCTTAAGCGGCACCATAAAATCCATGCTGGAAGATTACTTCAACGATTTAGACGGGCATCCACCTGCCGACCTGTATCAAATGGTTTTACAGGAGATAGAGCAACCCCTGCTAGAGAGCGTTCTACATTACACCAGAGGCAACCAGAGCAAGGCTGCTATTGTACTTGGCCTTAACCGCGGCACTCTGCGCAAGAAACTCAAGCAATACGATTTAAATTAATATCTCAGGAAACCTGGACTCGGGGGCCGGTTTGGCCCCCGAGTTATTTGTGCTTCATTTACATTTAACCTCAAAATAATTCAATAAAACATATCCCATCATCAGTTAATGAAGAGAAGAGCCTTCCCATGACAGCAATTAAACGCGCACTCATTAGTGTTTCCGACAAAACCGGCATCGTTGATCTGGGGCGAGAACTCAGCAAACTTGGCGTAGAAATCCTTAGCACTGGCGGCACCGCTAAACTGCTGGCCGAAAACAATGTGGACGTTACCGAAGTGTCGGACTACACCGGTTTCCCGGAAATGATGGATGGCCGCGTAAAAACATTGCACCCCAAAATTCATGGCGGACTACTGGGCCGCCGTGGCACTGATGATGCTGTTATGGCAGAACACGACATTCCACCCATCGATATGGTCGTCGTCAACCTTTACCCCTTTACACAAACCATCGCCCGTGATGACTGCACCCTGGCCATGGCCATAGAAAACATCGATATTGGTGGCCCCACCATGTTGCGCTCTGCTGCAAAAAACCACGCATCCGTTACCGTTGTTGTTGATGCAGCAGATTATGATCGTGTGCTGGATGAGATGAAAAACAATAAGGGCGCAGTGACCGATGCAACGCGTTTTGATCTGGCCACCAAAACCTTTGAACACACCGCTAAATATGATGGCGCTATCGCGAACTATCTTGGCGCCATTGATGCTGATGGAAAAACCACCACATTCCCACGCACCTTCAATAGCCAGTTCATTAAAGTGCAGGAAATGCGTTACGGTGAAAACCCGCATCAGGATGCTGCGTTCTTTGTGGAAGCAGGAGCAAGGGAAGTCAGCATCTCCACCGCCAGGCAACTACAGGGCAAGGAACTGTCCTACAATAATATTGGTGATACCGATGCGGCTCTGGAATGTGTTAAACAATTTGAAGGCACTCCTGCCTGTGTCATTGTTAAACACGCCAACCCCTGCGGTGTTGCCACAGGCAAGACTTTACTGGAAGCCTATGACCGTGCCTACAGCACTGATCCTGAATCTGCCTTCGGCGGCATTATCGCTTTTAATCAGGAACTGGACGCAGAAACCGCCAGCGCTATTGTGGAACGTCAGTTTGTGGAAGTAATTATTGCGCCTACTGTTAGCAAGGCTGCTATAGACATTGTGGCCGCAAAGAAAAATGTTCGCTTACTGGAATGCGGACAATGGACAACAGAAACCGCCAACCGACTAGACTTCAAACGCGTTAACGGTGGCCTGCTGGTACAAAATGCGGACCTGCTATTACACAATGAACTCAAGGTGGTGACCAAACGTGAACCAACAGAACAGGAAATGCAGGATCTGTTATTCACCTGGAAAATTGCCAAGTTTGTTAAATCCAATGCCATTGTTTACGGAAAAAATAACATGACCATCGGCGTCGGCGCCGGTCAAATGAGCCGCATTAATTCTGCGCGCATCGCCGGAATTAAAGCCGAACATGCCGGACTGGAAGTCCCTGGCTCCGTCATGGCGTCCGATGCTTTTTTCCCCTTCCGTGACGGCCTTGATGCCGCTAGTGAAGTTGGCATTACTGCAGTGATTCAACCCGGCGGATCAATGCGCGATGAAGAAGTGATAGCCGCCGCTGATGAACATAACATTGCCATGGTGTTTACCGGCATGCGCCACTTCAGGCACTAATACCGTATACCGTAAAAAAACATAAACAAGAAATGCTGTAAAAACATTATTTCAGGAAAGGTGCGAGGGTATTAAAATTAGCGATTAACAATCTGTTCAGGTAAATAAAGGCCTAAGCCAGCCTTAATCGGTTTTCATCACTCAAAACATCTAACCTATTCAGCGGCAGCCTGATACTGAAGGTAGAACCCACGCCTTCTTCACTTTCTAAATCAATCGAACCACCCATCATTTCACAAAAACGTTTACTGATGGCCAGGCCAAGACCAGTGCCACCATACTCTCGTGTTGTTGATGAATTGGCCTGGGTAAATTCAGCCCATAAGCCTTCCTGTTTGTCTTTTGATATCCCTATGCCGGTATCCGTCACAGAGAAAATAATCCAGTCATCCTCTTGCTCGGTTTCTTTTGTGACGTCTAAACGCACCGAACCACCGCTAGTAAACTTGGCCGCATTACTCAGCAGATTAATGATAGATTGACGAAGTTTCGTCTCATCCGCGATCAACAGGTCAATATCTTCTGAAACCTCCATCTCAAATGTATTATTTTTTTCTTTGATTAATGGTTTAACCGTATCAATGGTACCGCGTAAAAATGGAATTATTTCAAAAGTGGTGTACTCCACTTCCATTTTACCGGCCTCGATTTTTGATAAATCGAGAATCCCGTTAATCAGCTCAGTTAAATGCCTTCCAGAATTAATGATTTTTTCCAGATCTTCGATCGTTGCATCTGTTTTCCCGTCTTCAATATCTTCCTGCGCCAATTCACTATAACCAATAATGGCGTTAAGAGGCGTCCTCAGCTCATGACTCATGTTAGCTAAAAATGTTCCTTTGGCATTACTTGCCGCCATAGCTTCATCACGGGCAATCGCCAGATCTTCTGTTCGCCCCTTCACCAGAACTTCCAGATGATCACGATGATTTTTTAATTCTTTTTCAGCAGTTTTTCGTTCCAGTATCTCACTTTCCATTTCTTCAATCAGTTGGGTGATTT
>JAUWLO010000020.1 GCA_030613605.1 Gammaproteobacteria bacterium
CCTGACTGATCTCACCTTTATATTATTATTGGTATCCCGGCTTTCACGAATGAGGGCATTATTGTCACAGCCCTGAAAAGATTTCGTAAACCGATCATAAAGCAACACATTCACCGTTGCGGCCAGGTTCATACAGCCGACGGTAGGTACGTAGACAACATCATCAACCCTGTTGATAACATCCTGGCTTATCGTGCCGTCTTCGGGGCCGAATATATAAAAGGCATTATCCGGGTGCTTATACTCAGGTAAAGCAATTGCATTTTCGGCAAACTCAACACAGACTAACTTCATATTCATCGGTGCAACATCGATAAGGCATTCCACTTCAGTGAGCGGTATAGACTGGCCTACCTTACGACGCATGTCCGGTATGTCCGGGTTACGCATTAAAGCGCGCGGATAACGCTTGCCCGTATAAAAAACGCTGTTGACCCGGAAGTTGCCAGCAGCACGCATGACAGAGCTAACATTATCCGGACTTTTGGGGTTAATTAAGCCAATGTTAACTTTTGATTGTTTCAAACGAGTACGATCCTTTCAGGAATAAACCTTTTGTAAATACCCATCGATCTTTTTACCTACATCACGCGAGTCCCCAACGATAGCGTGTATCAGGTGAAAAAGTGGATAGTTTTCTATATTAAATAACTGGTGCTGATTGACCATCTCGAGCGTATGGATGCCTTCACCCCCGATATTCTGGGTCTCCCCTCTTGCCAGCTTACGTCCCAGCTCATGATGATGTGAATCTTCGCTGGTGGCGGTCGTAATTAAATCCCCCAGTCCTGCAAGATGATAAGGGCTACCCGCTTGCCCTCCCATCTCACGGGCAATTTGGTCGAGTTCACGCAGGGCGGCGACTGAGAGATAGCCTCGCATGTTATCACCAAGCTGTAACTCATCTGCCATGCCAAATACCATAGCATAGACATTTTTCAGGATCACCGACCAGCTGATACCGATGACATCCGCGCTATGTTCAGTATATAGACGCGTACCACGATACAATTCGTGTACCCTATTATAGGTATCAATATCACTACAACCGAGTTGTCCGAATGCATAACGGCCAACACGGATCTCCTCGGAGATCATTGGCCCATACAGCAAGGCATAGGCCTGGTGCGATGGGAGATTATCAGCAAAAATTTGCGCAGCGGTTTGCCCTGCTTCGTCCAGGCCTTTAGCAATACTGAGGCAGAGACAGCTATCTTTGAGGAATGGCGCGATTTGTTTAACAATTTCCTTATGTGGATTTACCGGTAGGCAAAACAGCACGATATCCGCTTTCGGTACAGTATCCTCAAGCGCCACTGATCGGAAATTTTCCTGAGGATATTTCTCCCAGATATCCAACTGCTGCCGTTCTTTTAGTAAGTACTCCATGGCGTGGCCCATTTCACCATACCCTAGGATTAATACTCTTAATCGTTCTGCCATATGACACACCATTTTTTGCCTGTAGACTGTTGAATAGTCGATTGTCATTTATAGCATAGCTCAAACCCGAAATTGACATGAGCGGTGGGTAATACCAATGAACCAACGTCATATTATCTTTGTGCCGGGCAAGAACCCAAAACCTCCAGCAGACCAACACCAAAGTCTATTATGGCGCACCATGGTGGAAGGTGTGCGTCGGGCCGAACCTGATGTAGTCGGTGAAATTACTCAACACGTTGATGATTTTAAACTCATCGCCTGGAATTATCTTTATTATCACACCAACAAAGACATCAATCGCGATCTGCCCTGGATTGATGCGCTGATGAACCAGCACGGCCCCACAGAGCAGGATATCCGGGAGGCAAAAGCCTGGCATCGTAAACTCGATCGGCTTCTTTACAATATCGTCGATTACTTACCTTTTCTACTTCGGCTGTTGCCCGAAAAAATTCGATCGACTGCAGAAGAGACTAAACGCTATTTCCAGAACAGAAACAACATTGCCTGTGATGTCCGTGAACTGTTGAAACAAGAGTTGCGCCCGTTGCTGAGAAATTCTGACAAAGTGCTACTCATTGGCCACAGTATGGGCTCGGTTATCGCCTACGATGCACTATGGGAACTCTCACACCTGGAAAATCTGCCGGGTAAGATAGACCTGTTTCTAACCATAGGTAGCCCACTGGGAATGAACTATGTACAACGCAGATTAATGGGCAATAAATATACCGGCAATAAAAGATATCCATCTAACATCAAACGCTGGGTAAATATTTCATCCATTGGTGATGTCACTGCCCTGGATCGTATTTTTTTAGATGACTTTGGTGAAATGATAAAACAGGAAATGATTGAATCCATCGAAGATCACTGTGAAGGTATCTATAATTTCTTTCGTAATGAAAAAGGACTCAATTGTCACCGTTCCTATGGTTATTTGGTTAATCCAGCGGTGGGTAAAATTATTGCGGACTGGTGGCAACAATCCACATGAAAATGCTGTTTCAACATTCTTCGACCTGGATTAATTAAGCCAATAACACCGCCACTATGCCGGTAATAAAGATGCCATCAAAAGTACCTGCGCCACCAATGGCGGCTATAGGAGTACCCATCTGACGTATATCCTTTAGACGAAGAAGGTCTGCACCAATTATGACGCCTAAAGTGCCGGCAATATAAGCCAAAGGAGCGCTGTGTGCAGGGTCAATCAATAAGGCGGCCATGGCTGCACTGATAGGTGCAATAAGTATCGGCATACCAATACCCAACCCCTGAATAGGTCGGCTCGTGAGATAACTAATAATGGTTACCAGGCTAATTCCCAGTAAGGCATGGAAAAAACTGATTGCCGTACTGAAGAGAAGATAAAGGCTAAACCCAAACGGTATTAAACAACCACCCACATTGACGGCGATTGTGGTCTTGCCCTCAAATACGAGGTGATTCATGCGCAGCAGGCGCCACACACTCGACGGCATTTGTTGTATGGGTGCTTTGGCCTTTATGGTAACCAAAGGCAGGTTAATCAGGCTGCCGAACAACGAGCATAATAACAATTGATAGGCCTGAGTGAGCGAAAGCCCCAGCTTATCGAAAGCGATGGTTAAAATCCCCAGCTGAATAAAGGCCAACAAAAAAGCTAAAATAAATAAAAATAGAATCAGCTGGAACGGAGAGAAACGTTGCTGCATGTTATTCATCCATAAAAAATAATGTCCGCCCTGCTAATTATGTTTATGAAGCCTGCAGATTTTTATTTAAGCACGCGTGGCGCGTTCTCTACGCCCGCCTCTATTGACTAAAGATGTTAGATTAGAGAGTTGCTCGCCAATTACTTCAATGATGTCATCTTCTGAGACAATTCCAATAAGTCCTCCTTTGGCATTGACTACCGGGACTCGCCTTACACCTTTTGATTGCATTTGTTGAACAACCCCAGTGACCTGCTCATTTTCTTCGGCTATTAGTAAATCTGTGCTCATGATATTCCCAGTCGTGACACTAGCAACATCAATTTCCCTGGCGACAAGTTCAAGTACGATATCGCGATCTGTAACTATGCCTACTGGCAAGTTCTGATCCATATGTCGGTCCACAACGACTACGTCACCAACGTGATATTCTCGCATGAGTTTGGCCACATCAAGCACAGAGTCTTCTCTGTTTACAATAATGACATCACGTGTACATATTTCTCCGATAGTCATAATACCCTCCTATTCATTTGTGATTATCAGCTTCCTTATCTGATTCACCGAATTCATGACGTAGCCTCGCCAATTCTTCCAGGCGTGACTTAACCCTGAAGTTAATACTACCTTTTGGATAATTACCTTTTTTATTTAATGACCCTGCTTTAATGCCTGTGAGTAATTCAATGGCTTCATCTACCGTACTGACAGGATAAATATGAAACTTTCCTTGTTCTGAGGCCTTAACCACATTATCGCGCAGCATTAAGTGTTTAACGTTGGAGGCTGGAATAATAACGCCTTGATCACCAGTCAACGCTTTTAGATTACAGACATCAAAAAAGCCTTCAATTTTTTCATTGACGCCACCAATGGCCTGTACATTACCATGTTGATTTACTGAACCAGTGATCGCTAGATTTTGCTTGACTGGTACATTGGCCAACACACTCAATAAGGCACAGAGTTCCCCCACTGAGGCGCTATCACCTTCTATCTCTCCATAACTCTGTTCAAACACCAGGCTTGCAGAAAGGGCCAACGGTTGGTCACTTGCATAACGTTCGCCTATAAATGAGGATAATATTAATACGCCTTTAGAATGGATGGCGCCACCCAGTTCGACTTCGCGCTCAATATCCACCACCTCACCATGCCCAAGCCTGGCGGTGGCTGTAATTCGGAAAGGTTGCCCGAAGGTGAAATTGCCCAGGTCGGCAATGGATAATCCATTTACCTGGCCTGTTTTTTCACCATCTGTGTCTATCAGAATAGTTCCGCGCTTGATTTCATCATAAACTCGATCTCGTAATCGGTCTGTGCGCCGAATATTGGCATCGATAGCGCTTTGAACATCTTCTCGCCCAACGGTTTTTTGTTTATTTTGAGATGCACAGTGATCTGACTCTCGCATTAAGTCAGTAATACTGAGCAAATGGTTGGATAACTTCTCAGCATCCCGAGCCAATCTCGAACTGTATTCAACGATCCTTTCTACAGCATCCCGTTTAAAAGGTAATAGTTTTTCACGGTGGGCTATTGTCGCGAGCATTTGAGCATAGATCGCCTGATTATCATCTGATCGGTCTGTTGTGTTTTCAAAATCAGCCGTAACCTTGAACAACTCAGGAAATTCAGAGTCATATTCAAGTAACAGATAAAACAGGAGTCGATCACCCAGCAACACGACCTTTATATCCAGAGGAACTGGCTCAGGATCAAGTGATACCGTACTCACCAGGCCCAACATTTCTCCAACAGAGCGTATTCCAATCTTATGGACGGAAAGCGCTCGCTTTAGACCCTCCCAGGCAAAGGGTTGCCTGAGAAGTTTAAGAATATCCAGAATAAGGTAACCGCCGTTAGCAAGATGCAGGGCGCCCGGTTTAATCAATCTAAAATTGGTAGTCAGTGTGCCCATGTGGGCAATATGCTCTACACGGCCAATGAGTTTGTCAAAGGAGGGACTATCCTCATACTTAACGGGAAGGCCTTTTTGCTTACTATTATCCACTAGCAGGTTAACTTCATAACGGCCAAAAGCTTCCATTCGTTCAGATGCACCATCCTCCCCTGCCGCAGATATATCCATGTTCAAGAAGTCATTGGTATGATGAATGATATCTTGCTGTAAAGCTTTCAGATATTTTACAACCTTGGGGAATTCTTTATATTTTTTCATTAAATCATCAATAAGAACCCCAACTGCGGACATAGCCACTTCACGGTTTAGTTTTCTGAGTTTTTGTTTAGCTTCTCGCCTCCATTGAAATTGTTGGCGGACAATGTTTTCCAGCTTTTCTTCAAGCACGCTGACAATCTCTTCCACACGATTTTTCTCTTTTTCTGAAAACTTATCAAATTGCTCTGGTGTAACTACTTCGCCCTTTTTAATCGGTTGGAAAGAAAATCCTCTGGGTGTTTTAACCAGTCGAATCCCGTGCGATTCAGCAACGTCCGACAATTCTTTTATTACTTTTTCACTAAGATCCCGTATATTTTCTTCGATTTCTTCGGACCGAATTTGATATTGATCCGATTCAAAAGCGGAAGGCATGACACTAAGTAGGTCATCCATTAATTCTATAATGTCATCACGGAAGTTCTTACCTTTGCCGGCAGGAAATCTTAGTAACTTGGGTTTTTGAGGCAACTCAAAATTATTAACATAACACCAGTCATCGGGGGGCTCGGCCTTTGCGGCTTTCTGTTCCAGGTATTGGCGAGTTGTGGAACATTTACCCATACCGGATGGACCCATAACAAAAAGATTGTAACCATCGTGTTTGATGTCAACGCCAAAACGTATTGCTTCCATGGCCCGATCTTGACCGGTAATCTCTTCAAGTTCCTTAAGGTCTTTTGTTGTTTCAAAACCAGGTTTACTGAGATCACACCTGGTATATAAATCTTTGGCTGGAAGTGCTTTCATAATTTCCTACTCATTAGTATTATTTTTCGTGCTCATTAAACTTAATGTGATTTACTAAAGTTCATTTAGCATTGCTTTTTCACAGTTATTAGATAACATCCTTTCAAGCAAAATGCTAAAGTTATCCTGGTCATTAAATCGAATGACCTGATAGCCTGCCTTTCGTGCTCTGGTGATGTTATCTTCGTCATCATCAATAAACAGTATGGCTTCTGGCGGCATTTCAAGGTCTGCTGCTATATCCAGAAATAGCGAGCTATCGCGTTTGCCTTTTCCCAAATAATAACTGTTATAGATCCGGTTAAAGGCCTCACTGAAATGATAATGCTCATCCAGTTCGTCTAACCAGTGCGTCTGATCACTGAGAATGCCTGTGACATAACCTTTATCGCGCAGCTTCTTCACTATATGGATCATCCCAGGACGAATGACGAAGCCATTGAGAATACGTTCAGTCAGCACTTCATCTTCTCCCTTCAGGCCTGTTCTCTGTCGCAACAAAGACCAAAAATCGGCCGCCGTACCTTTCCCCAAAACAAATCCAGAATCATAAACAGCTCGCATTCCTTTCCTGGGCATATCTTCGATATTCAATCCCTGTTCCCTGGCCAATGATATCAGACCATCCCGAAAGCCTTCTTCTGCCAATACTCCTCCAAAATCGAAAAGAATGGCGGTAATAGAATTGCTTTTCATTGGTGTTGTATTCATCAAATCCTGTTAAAAACAATTGTCAGGCGGCATCAATCTGCTTCTGGATATTCGATTTGGAGAAATCAAGCATACGTTGAATAGGCGCCAGGGCTTTGACGCGAATCGCCTCGGGTACATGCACCTGATTTGTGCCCGTTTCTAACACATGGGCAAGATTCTTTAGGCCATTCATAGCCATCCAGGGGCAATGTGCGCAGCTTATACAGGTGGCCCCCTCGCCGCCTGTGGGTGCAACGATCAGTTCTTTATCGGGTGCTACCGCTTTCATACTGTGGAAAATGCCATAGTCTGTGGCCACGATCAGTTGTTTCGCCGTTGACTCTTCAGCCGCCTTGATGAGTTTTGTGGTGGAACCCACTACATCGGCCAGTGCGATGACCGCTTCGGGGGATTCGGGGTGTACTAACACTTCGGCGTCCGGATATAACTCCATGAGCCGTTTCAGTTCTACTGCCTTAAATTCGTCGTGAACGACACAAAAACCCTGCCAACACAACATATCGACGCCCGTTTGCTGTTGAATGTAGCGGCCAAGATGTTTGTCGGGGGCAAAGATAATTTTCTGTCCTTCCTCCTTGAGATGGTTGACGATGTCCACGGCATTACTCGAGGTTACCATCCAGTCTGCCCTTGCCTTCACTGCGGCGCTGGTATTGGCGTAAACCACCACTTCCCGATCCGGGTGCTGGTCACAAAAGGTAGTAAATTCATCCGCCGGACAACTCAGGTCCAGTGAACAGGTGGCGTCCAGGTCTGGCATGAGTACTCGCTTTTCGGGATTGAGGATCTTGGCAGTCTCCCCCATAAATCGCACCCCAATAACCACCAGGGTATTGGCCGGGTGTGTATTACCGAAATAAGCCATTCCCAGGGAATCTGCCACATGACCGCCAGTTTCTTCAGCGAGAATCTGGAGTTCTTCATCCACGTAGACATGTGCGACGAGAACGGCATTCTGCTCTACCAATAGCTTTTTGATGTGAATTCGTAGTGATTCGCGGTCCTCTGGAGAAAGCGGAGCCGGTTTTGGTGCGTGGGCGGCCATACTGCGTATCTCGTTTTCAAGCCGTTTGGGTACTTCGTTTGCTCTGTCCATTATTCCCGCCTTATTACGAGTGTAACTGGAGTCTCGCTTTGAAAAATCTACTGCTATATCAAGTATAGTTAATACAGACAATTAGATACTTTCATTGTCGGCGTATAACGCAGCACCGAACTAAGGAATAGTACTCAGCTTTTATAAAGTATTTTTTAACTCATAAACAAGACAACATTAGCAATGTCACACTGGCAACATTACGAACATGAAGCGGATATTGGCATCGAGGGCATCGGTGCCAGCATAGAGGTTGCCTTTATACAAGCGGCCCTGGCGCTCACGGCGGTGATCACCGAACCGAAAAATGTCTCGCCAGAATCGGAAGTTGAGATTAGTTGCGAAGCACCCAATGACGAGCTGCTGTTTGTCGACTGGTTGAATGCCCTGATTTTTGAAATGGCAGACCGCAAGATGTTATTCAGTCGATTTGATGTGGAAATTACTTCACAGCAACCACATGCCAGCTCTCTGCATGCAAAAGTCTGGGGAGAAATGATCGATCAGGCCAGGCATCAGCCCGTGGTTGAAATCAAAGGCGCCACTTACACCACACTGCAGGTTTATGAAGATAGTGACCACATTTGGCATGCGCAAACGGTAGTAGATGTCTAATGTTAATAAGCTAAAGTTAACTAATAGAACAAATGTTTAGGTGAGGCCGACATGGACCTACAGCTTTTCAAACGCCAGGATGAATATACCTGGTGCATAGAACCCACGGGCAAGATGCGCGTCCCGGCCATCATCTATGCCGATGAGCCGTTAATGCGCGACATGGATCACAAGGTCTATGAGCAAATCACCAACGTTGCCACCCTGCCCGGTATTGTCAAAGCGGCCTATGCCATGCCCGATGCTCATTGGGGTTATGGTTTTCCCATTGGTGGCGTTGCCGCATTTGATGCAGAGCAAGACGGTGTGGTGTCCGCCGGTGGTGTTGGTTTTGACATCTCCTGTGGTGTTCGCACGTTACGCACTGGATTGCGAAGCAGAGATATAGAGCAGGTTAAAAAGAAACTGGCCGATCAGCTGTATCGTGATATTCCCGCGGGTTTGGGAAGCACAGGTCATATCCATCTCAATCCTCAACAAATGAATGCCATGCTAATGGGAGGCGCGCGTTGGGCGGTGGAACAAGGTTTCGGCACCGAAGATGACCTACGTTACACCGAGGAACACGGTTGTATGTCGGGTGCGGAACCAGCCCAGGTGTCGGAGAAAGCCAAACATCGTCAACGCAACGAGATGGGCACTTTGGGTTCTGGCAATCACTACCTTGAAGTGCAAAAGGTTGAAACGATTTATGACGAAGAGGCAGGCAATGCCTTTGGTCTAAATGAAGGCGATGTTGTAGTGAGCATTCATTGTGGATCACGTGGTCTGGGGCATCAAATTGGCACAGAGTTTCTTCGCTCCATGGCTATTAGTGCTGCAGAGCATGAGATAAAACTTCCAGATCGTGAGTTGGCCTGTGCTCCGATTAAATCGTCCATTGGCCACAACTATTTGGGTGCCATGCGTGCCGGTATTAACTGTGCACTGGCCAATCGGCAAATCATCACGCATTTAACACGACAGGCCTTTGCCCATGTTATACCCGATGTGGAACTCAGTCTGCTCTATGACGTGTCGCATAACACCTGCAAAGAAGAAACACACACTATACAGGGCAAAGAACGTCGCCTGTTTGTCCATCGCAAGGGGGCAACCCGCGCCTTCGGTCCTGGGCATCCTGATATTCCGGAAGAGTTTCGTCGTATTGGTCAGCCGGTATTAATTGGTGGTTCCATGGGTACAGCCTCCTACATTCTCACCGGTACTCAAGAAAGTGAGCAACGTGCCTTTAGCTCTGCCTGTCATGGTGCGGGGCGTGCCATGAGTCGTCATAAAGCAAAAAAACAATGGCATGGAAGGCAATTGATTGATGAGCTGGCCGCGGAAGGCATTGAAATTCGTAGTCCAAGTCTACGTGGTATTGCCGAAGAGGCGCCCGGTGCCTATAAAGATGTTTCTGCCGTTGTCGACGCCGCTGATCACTCTGGCCTGGCACGCAAGGTCGCACGACTCAAGCCCTTGATCTGCATTAAGGGATGAGTAATGTCGTCAATTCGTTTTGTTCTGCTAAACAACCTGTTAAGTAAAAGTTGTTCAAGTCATTAGCGTTTTGCCATCTTATATTGGTTTGGCCAATCGATATCGATGTGTAATGCTCGTGCTGCATGTAACGGCCAGTAAGGATCACGCAAAAACTCGCGCCCCATGATCACAACATCTGCCAGGCCAGTGGCAATGATGTGTTCTGCCTGGACCGGGTCGGTGATGATACCCACTGCGCCCGTTGCAACATTCGCCTCATGGCGAATGGTGGTTGCGAATGGTGTCTGATAACCAGGACCAGCCGGTATTGTTGCATCAAAGACCAATCCACCGCTGGAACAATCAATAAGATCAATACCACTATCTTTAAGTAGACAAGCCAATTTAATAGATTGTTCTAAGTCCCAACCACCCTCCACCCAGTCTGTAGTCGAGATGCGTACGAACACTGGCAAGTGATCTGGCCATACCTTACGCACGGCTTCGACGACACGAAGTGGAAAGCGGCTGCGATTTTCAAACGTACCACCATATTCATCCTGACGTTGATTGCTCAGTGGCGAAAGAAATTCATGTAATAAATAACCATGAGCCATATGGATCTCGACAACATCAAACCCTGCCTCTTGTGCACGTTGGGCGGCAGTGATGAAGCTTGTCACCACGTTGTCGATATCAGAAATGTTCATGCCGCGGGGTTCGGTGTGCGCTGCGGTAAATGCTAAGGCACTCGGAGCCAGGGGTTGCCAGCCGCCTTCAGTGGGAGGTATCGGTTTGCCACCGAGCCAGGGTCTATTGGTGCAAGCCTTTCGACCAGCGTGGGCAAGCTGAATCGCTGCTACGCTACCCTGTGCCTTGATGAATTCGGTAATGGGTTTTAATGCGTCGACATGATGACCATCCCACAAACCCAAATCCGCCGGTGAAATACGGCCCTCCGGACAAACCGCCGTTGCCTCAACGATAATCAAACCAGCTCCGCCTACCGCACGGCCACCATAATGGACCAGGTGCCAGTGATCAGCTACCCCATCGCTGGCCGAATATTGGCACATAGGCGATACGAAGATGCGATTGCGAAATTCGAGTTCACGCAAACGAAATGAAGAAAACAGCCTGGCCATCACATAGCCTCTAGTTTAATCAGATAACAAATGATCGCGATATCCGTATTCATATTTGCGACTAGCTGGACTTTACATAGGTACCCATCAGTGTTGCTTCAGCAATAACATGTCCTTTCATTGCTGCTTCAGCCATTGCCTTGGTGGGCCTGGTCATTCCAGTTAACGTTGCATCCAGGGCATACAATTTATGGAAATATCGGTGACGACCAATAGGCGGGCATGCGCCCTCGTAGCAAGAGTTGTTCCAGTCATTTAAACCTTCTTCTGAACCAGACGGAAGATTTTTCGAAGACGCACCTTCAGCAAGAGTTGTTGTAGTTGTTGGTATGTTAATAAGAACCCAGTGGACCCAGGTCACTGTGGGCGCCTTGGGATCCGGCGCATCTGGATCATCAACTATTAACACCATACTGCGGGCAGCCTCCGGAATACCCGACCATTCTAATGGTGGAGAAATATTTTCACCTTCACACGTATACCTTGGTGGAATTTCTCCTCCCTGGGTGAAGACAGAAGATCCAAGCGTTAGCGCCATCGCTCCCTCCGCTCATATGTTTATTTGCAGTTATAAGATTAAACAACCACCTGCCATCGTCAGTATCCATGACATGCTACGCAAAATAGTATCGCGTCCAATATTTTTTGAGATCGTCAATCAACTCCCTGCTCCGATCACCTTAAGAAAAGAATCGGAAAGTTCTCCGCGTCCCGCTCTGTCAATGATCTGTTCTGCCACCTGGGCGATTTCCGATAAAGTGCCAGTGAAAATTACCATATGAAGTTGCAGCATCACTGGTGCATCGGCAATGGGGTTACTGGTATTGCGATGCTCTGGTGGAAGAAATACCATGCGTATCTCTTCCACTTCGTTGGGAATCTTTTCACATTCGCCACCGGGAGCAACAAACTCAAACAACTCTTCAGGACTGTGAAGCGGTACACTTTCTTCCTTGAACTTATAGTCCCCGGCATTAGCGGTGAATTCCACGGTAAGAATCGGTTTCATGTTACCTCCGCTTTACTTTGTGTTACTTACTCCACTTTAATTGTACGGCGTTTAGCCTTCTCGACCTTGGGTAAGGTGAGCTCTAAAATCCCGTCTTTGAATTTCGCTTTTGCCTTCTCTTCATTGACTTCAGAAGGCAAGGTCAGTGTGCGCGAATACGAGCCTCGTGAGATTTCACATCGGTAAACATCGCCCTTTTCCTCTTTCTCTTCATGGCTGATGCTGCCCTGGATAGTGACGGTGTTCTTTGTCACCGAGATATCGAGGTCTTTTTTGTCGACGCCGGGCAGTTCTGCTTTGACGACAATCTCATGGTCACGTTCGATTACGTCCACCTTGGGCATTTTCCCTTCAAATGGCGCAGCCAATTCACCCCAGGACGGGCGAGGCCAGTGAAACGGACGCATCCACCCCGATGAAAAAGGGCTTTCAAACAATCGATCCATTTCTTCAAATGGGCTCATAACTCGAGTTGGCTGTGCTTTTTGAATGTCTTTTTTTGTTTCCTTCTCTTTGCTCATGTCATGCTCTCCTTTTTGAACAAGTTGATTAAACTTTTATCGTGTTTATACCAACCTGGTGCTTAATTCCTGAGTAAAAGGTACAAATATTCTCCTTTATTCGTTGCCTGTTACATTTATCCCACACCTCAATTATAGACGTTCTCGACAGAGGTGAAGTTAAGATCAACGTTAACCTACAGCTATTTCCACCAACGTTTTTTCTGATTATTGCCTGGCCCTAGTGCACGTATTTGTTCATACAGGGCGCGTTCTTCGGCTGAAGTTTTTTCCGGCACGTGTATTTGTATGCGGAGATTGAGATCACCATGGCCATGTCCCCTGAAGTTGGGTAAACCTTTACCCCGAAGGCGCAATACCTCATCCGGTTGGGTCCCTGCCGGGATGGTGACATCCACTTCCCCTTCCAGGGTCGGTACCTTTAGTTTGGCACCAAGCACGGCATCAACCACATTTAGGGTCTCACGTCGCCATAGGTCCGAACCTGAACGTTCGAAACGTGCATCTCTTGAGCTTCGTACTACCACAAAAAGATCACCCGGCGGTGCACCCGGTTCATCACTCGGCATGCCATGGCCCTGGATACGCAAAGAGGTTGCCTCATCGATACCCTTGGGAATATGTAGCTTAAGGGTCTCATCCTTTTCAACCTGACCTCTGCCATGACAATCCTTGCAGGGATGTTCGAGGAAAGTGCCCTGACCCTGACAATCAGGGCAAATAGTAATCTGTTGAAAACGGACACTGCCTTTTTCCTGTTTCTGATCACGGGTAATAACCTTGCGTCCGCTTCCTCCACAGGTTTCACACTTGCGTGGTTCTGTTCCTGGCTCGGCACCAGAACCGGAACAGGTTGGACAGCTAACCAGGCGTGCAAAATGGACCGTTTCATCACCTCCGGTATTGATGCGCTCTAACGGTACAACCAGATGGACTTCAAGATCCTGACCCCGAACGGGGCCCCTGCGATGTCGGCCAAACAAATCGCCAAACATGCCCCCACCGAAATCAAATCCAAATCCTGAATCACCGAAAATATCACCAAAGTCGATGTTGGCAAACAGGTCTTCAGCACTGAAGCCTTCTACACCGGCAAAACCACCCGTATCGTACTGAGCGCGTTTCTTGGGATCGGAAAGTATCCCATATGCCTCTGCTATCTCTTTGAATTTTTCTTCCGCATCCGGCGCCTTATTGCGATCTGGATGGTATTTCAGGGCCAGGGAACGAAAAGCATCCTTAATAGTTTTTTGATCGGCATCGCGCGCGATACCTAGTACCTCGTAATAATCGCGCTGTGTGGTTGTGGCCATTATTTGTGTACGCAAGTCGTCGTTTGAGATTAATGAGTCTCTTCATAATCAGCGTCGACGACACGCCCTCTCGAACCGGAACCGGAAGGCCTTGCACCGCCAGGCGGCTCTTCATACTTGCGTTCTTTGTAGACATTTTCTGCACCGGGAGTTTGTGAATATATGGAAACCCCGGCTTCTTTCAGTAGTTCCCCTAATGCTTCCGCGCGCTCTTTTGCCAGGCCTACATCTTTTTTCTCCAGGGCCTCATGGGTTTCACGAAGACCTTGTTCAATCTTGTTTTTCATTTCGTCGGTCAGTTTGTCGCTGAAGTCGGCAAGCATTTTTTCACCCTGATAGCAGATGGCATCGGCTGCATTGAGATCATCTGCCTGATCACGACGTTTTTTATCTGCTTCAGCGTACTGCTCGGCCTCCTTGACCATCCGTTCTTTTTCGTCTTCCTTAAGTCGCGTTGAGCCAGTAATGGAGATCGATTGTGATTTTCCTGTTGCCTGATCTTTTGCATTCACATTAAGAATGCCGTTGGCATCGATATCAAAAGTCACATCAATTTTGGGTACTCCACGTGGTGCGGGAGGTAACCCGCCCAGATTAAATTCTCCCAGGGTGACATTATCACTCGCCATGGGCCGCTCACCTTGATAAACATGTACGGTTACCGAACTCTGCATATCCGCCGCAGTGGTGAAGGTCTCGGTATGTTTTACGGGGATAGGCGTATTTCGGGTAATCAGTGAGGTTGCAACATCGCCCAGAGTTTCTATGCCTAAGGTTAGTGGGGTAACGTCCACCAGCACGATGTCACTCACTTCACCACTCAATACTCCAGCCTGAATTGCAGCACCACTGGCCACGCACTCCATGGGATCAACCCCCATTTCTGCCTGACGCCCAAATAAATCTTCGAAGAACTTACGTACGGCGGGCATGCGTGTAGGGCCACCCACAAAGATAACGCGGTCAATATCTTTGGGTTTGATACCGGCATCGCTAAGTGCCTGTTCTACCGGTTGGCGGCAACGCTCGATCACTTCACGGACCTGACGCTCCAAATCCGTTCGGGTGAGGTCAAGTTCCAGGTGAATCGATTCACCACCTAGCGCCGTGATATAAGGCAGACTGATATGGGTTACGGTGCTGGTGGATAACTCGATCTTGGCGATCTCAGCCGCTTCACGTAAGCGCGCGGTGGCCTTCGGGTCATTGTGTAAATCTGCACCTGACTCATGTTGAAAACGCTCCATCAAATTATTGAGTAGTAGCTGATCCATGTCGGTACCACCCAGTTGAGTATCGCCACTGGTGGCCTTGACTTCGAACACGCCCTTGCCGAATTCCATGATCGTCACATCAAGCGTACCGCCGCCGAAATCGACCACCGCAATACGCAGATCTTCATCGGCGCGATCCAGCCCATAAGCCAGCGATGCCGCCGTCGGTTCATTCACCAGGCGAGCAACGTCAATGCCCGCTATCTTACAGGCGTCTTTGGTGGCACTTCTTTGGTTGTCATCAAAATAGGCAGGTACGGTAACCACGGCCTTCTCTACTGTTTCACCCAAGAAGGCCTCGGCATCGCGTTTGATTTTTTGTAACAAAAAGGCGGAGAGTTGCTCAGGTGTGAACTCGTGACCTCGTAGATTGGTCTTACCCTTCCGCCCCATTTTGCGTTTAAAACCGGTAGCAGTTCCTTCGGGATTGGACGAGGCTTGGCGGCGCGCCGGCTCACCGATCAATGTTTGACCATCAGAAGTTATTGCAACAAAACTGGGGAAAGCCTTACCGCCGAGACTGATACCTTCGGCACTGGGAATAATGATGGGTCTTCCGCCTCGTAATACAGCGGCGGCAGAGTTTGACGTACCTAGATCAATACCAATGATTGCCATACTAGCTCCTATTTTTATTTTTTAATGACTGCAAGAAAAGATCTGTAACAACGTTCTATAACAACGAATAGTTGACAAAAATGGAATGCCTATTGATTTTCAGGATCACAAGTACCCTCGCGAATCCATAAGCCATTTTTACAATGCAGGAGTTCCCCACTACCACTACAGACATATTTTCCATTAGGAAAGCTGGTATTGTTAAAATAACAGACAGGCAAATCCTCCACTTCCTGAGCAATTACCTCAAATTCTTCATCGGTATCCTCAACAATGGGTGATGTATTTAATTCTGGATCAGGTGCGCCAACCTGGCTCGTAATTTGTTCACTAGTCATGATGACCTCTCCCTTTAAAAAAGTTTAATAAACAATACCAAAGCCACTTTTCTTATTTAAAATAATAGAGCCTTCAATATAAGAATAGTCTAAAATTAAAACAGGTATTAATTAATTCTCACTTATTAGGAGCCCCACGCAGATAAATAATGACAAATTTATAAAGGTATTACTGCAAACAAGGAGTAAGCGATGTCGGATATTTTTGAGTTTGCCGACGAATTAGGGCCGTCAAAAATCATTCATATTCACGAGCCCTCCATTAATCTTAAAGCTATTCTTGTGGTGGACAATGTGGCCAAAGGTCCCTCCATTGGTGGGGTGCGTATGGCACCAGATGTGAGCACCGAAGAATGTTTCCGCCTGGCTCGAGCCATGACCATGAAGAATGCCGCGGCCGGCCTACCGCATGGCGGTGGTAAGGCCGTGCTCTATGGTGACCCCAGGATGCCCAAGGATCAAAAACAGCAACTTATCCGCGCCCTGGCCTGTTCCCTGCGCAATGTGGAGGAATATATTTTTGCACCCGATATGGGTACCGACGAAGAATGCATGGCCTGGGTAAAAGATGAGATTGGTCGCGTGGTCGGCCTGCCTCGAGAAGTGGGCGGTATTCCCCTGGACGAGATTGGCGCCACCGGCTGGGGTTTGACAAATGTGGTTGATGTGGCCCTCAAGTATTGTATCTTTGAGGTGGAAGGCGCGCGTCGGGGGGTC
>JAUWLO010000117.1 GCA_030613605.1 Gammaproteobacteria bacterium
TGCACCGAAAAATACTTAAACCCTCATTCAGTTTCCCCTTTCGGGGACTGTAAAAAATGTGAACAGGCGCACAGTTTTCATGGCAATAATACCGGTAAAGTGTTCACAGAGAGTAATGAATTTGGTGCTTTTTGGAGATCAAAGATGAAACGGAATCAGAAAATTCGTGGTGCCATTCTTGTTGTTGTGATGCTTGTTTCTGTGGTTTTGTCTATGGCCCAGGCGCATGACTACAACGATGGTTTGTTGGCCGCCAGGGCGGGTGATTACAATACCGCTGTAATGAAGTGGCAGCCTTTAGCCCTACAGGGCGATGCCATGGCACAATTTAATCTGGCGCTGATGTATCATCGGGGGCTGGGCGTGGGGATTGATGAAACCACAGCGGTGTCCTGGTACAAAATGTCGGCTGAGAATGGTTACATTAAAGCTCAGGAATTTCTGGCTGCGGCATATAAAGAAGGGTGGTTTGGTTTGCCGAATGATCAGGAAAAGGCAACCTACTGGCTGCAGCGTATGGCGGAGCAATCGCTCTAGGTTGTTTGATCATCATGATTTAAAAAGGTTTTTAGTAGTATCCGGTTTTACATAAAAAGCCACACTAGATAATTGGTGTGGCTTTTCTATAATAAAGAACAATCTCCTTGTAAGATATTTCCAATATGGCTTTACCTGGCAGTTGTAAATGATGAAGTTCGAAAGGCCTTGGGCTATGCTTCGTTTGGCAGGTGGCGGAGATCACCTTACAGGCTATAATTTTCAAAGGGGCTGGTTGTAATCATCGGAAGGTTATCCCCGGGATAAGAATTTTGGAGATATGAACCATGAGGTGCTTTACTGTTCTGGCAGCCCTTTGCGTGCCCTTCTTAATAGTTGCCTGCTCTGGCAACGAAGTCCTGAGTGAATCGCTGAACGACGACGGTGTGCCGACCTGGGTGGGGCAGGGCAGTAGTATTTTAAAGTCCAGACAAAGTCGGGTATTCCACGGTGTTGGTTCAGCGCACATGATGGGTGATTTTTCATTGCAAACGTCGGTTGCTAATAGACGTGCCCGAGAAGAAATCGCTCGAATAGTGACTTCGTTCATGGAAATCGTATCACGCGAATACATTGCAACCGGTCAGGCTTCTTACGCCGGTTTTGATGAGCAGGATGTGGCAAAACAGATTGAAGTTTTGAGCAGAATGGATTTATCAAAAATAGAAGTTGTTGGTCATTGGTCCGATGATGGCTCTAAAGTCATTTATGCCATTGCGCAAATGGACATAGCAAAAGTCAGGCAGGCAATTAAAGAAATGGCTTCGGTGAATAAAGGTCTGAAAGCCTATATTAGTGTGGAAGGCGATAATATTTTTGATCGTATCGCTAAAAAAGAGCAGTAAGCTTTTTACCCGCCAGTTACTGACATAAAGCGCACTATCTGGTTCGGTTGTTCATTGAATTCGTGGCGTTCCGGTTTAAGGGTAATCGCGTGGCGAATCGCATCCTGTAATCCATCATCAGAAATACCATCCCGGAGCAGTGGGCGTAATTCGAATTTATTATCCTGCCCCAGGCACAGGTAAAGCGTGCCATCTACAGAGAGTCGTACCCGGTTACAGGTTTCACAGAAGTGTTGCGATATGGGGGTGATGAAACCGATGCGTAAATCAGTGCCTGCTATTTGCATATAACGGGCAGGTCCGCCGCCTGGCATAACACTCGGAATCATTTCAAAGCGTTGTTCCAGTTTGGCGCGCACTGTTTGTAAATCCACGTAATGATCTACCGCATCACGACCGGTATCACCCATGGGCATGGTTTCAATAAAGCGCAGGGTGAAGTCGTGTTCAATACAGAAATCCACCATGGCTTCCACTTCGTGTTCATTGATGCCCTTCATGACCACCATGTTAATTTTGATGGGGGTGAAGCCAGCTGCTTTGGCTGCCATTAAACCGGCAAGAACTTTTTCCAGTTTGCCGCCAGTGATTTTTTGAAAGTTATCGTGATCCAGACTATCCAGGCTAATGTTGAGTCGTCGCACACCGCTGGTATGTAGAGCCTCAGCATGACGGGCGAGCTTCACAGCATTAGTGCTTAATGAAAGGTCTTCGATACCGGGTAAATTGTGCAGCCGCGTTGCAAGTTCGGGCAGGTTTTTTCTTACCAGGGGTTCGCCACCCGTAATGCGAATTCGGCGTGTGCCTAAAGCACCAAAAGCACGTATGACACGCTCGATTTCGTCAAAAGTCAGCCAGTCTTCTGGTTCCTCGAAATCTTTGAATCCCTTTGGTAAACAATAGAAGCAGCGCAGATCGCAACGATCCGTCACCGAGAGGCGCAGGTAGTCGATGGTACGGTCGAAGGGATCGATGAGTTGTGATGTCATGATTTCAGGTGTGGCGAGTAGGCCGTTCAGAAGATATCGCTTGTGTGATCCGTAACTAACTATAGCACAAGCCCCGATTCATCCAGTCGGGAACAAAAAGTGGTTTTTTGGACTAGACTTTGTCCAGAAGAGGATTGTTTATGCTTCTCGCGCTAATCGACGCCATGGTCAAGTAGAGGTGTCGGCGGGCGGCGCATTAGTGAGTGAAGCTCATGTTCAGGAGGCGCTAGAGTTAGAGATGAAGGGTTCCATCAGCCGGAAACAATTGTTTAGCGGCGACTTCGGTGGTTTGCGTGCACCGATTCGGCCACCGTGGGCGTTGGCCGAAGAACAATTCCTCGAAGCTTGCAGCCAATGTGGTGAGTGCATTACCGCCTGTGCCCAGGGCATTCTCAAATCTGGCCGTGGCCATTATCCCCAGGTCGATTTTCAACAAGGTGAGTGCACCTTTTGTGGCGATTGTGTGCGGCAGTGTCAGGACGCTGCCTTGTCTTTCCCTCCCCCAGGGAGTGAGGCCTCCCCGTGGCAGGTACGGGCCTACATCGGCGACGGCTGTCTGGCCTGGAAAAGCATCGATTGCCGGACCTGTGGTGAGCAATGTGAACAGGATGCCATCTTTTTCCGTTTTTCTGTCCGTGGTATTCCCCGCCCAGAGCTTCATGCCGATAATTGTAACGGCTGCGGGGCTTGTCGCGCCCCCTGTCCGGTCGATGCCATCACTTTGAGGGTCCCATGAATATTTCAGGTATTTATGTCAAAGCCTGGCCGGCGGATTTGCCGTCGGTCCAGCAACGTTTAGAAACAGTCTCCGGTGTCGAGGTACATATGACAACGGAGGATGGCGGTTTAGTGGTAACGGTAGAAACCGATGATGTGGGTACCATGGCGGATACCGTGACAAATATGCAGCATATGGAGGGTGTGCTGTCAGCCACTCTGGTCTATCACCATGACGAACAAGATTTACAGCCATATGCACCAACACCATTTACACCCACAGGAGGTGTTCAATGAAACTGACTCGGCGTGATTTTATTAAAAGCAATGCAATTGCGGCTACGGCGCCCGTAGCAGGGGTGACTCTGCCCGGTGTGGTGACCGCGAAGCACAGGGCAGCGGATGCCATCAATTGGGATAAGGCGCCCTGCCGCTTCTGTGGTACGGGCTGTAGTGTGCTGATTGGCACCCAGGGCGGTCGCCTGGTAGCGACCCAGGGCGATCCTGATGCGCCGGTTAACCGTGGCCTTAACTGTATTAAGGGCTACTTCCTGTCGAAAATTATGTACGGCAAGGATCGGCTGACCCAGCCATTATTACGCATGACAGATGGCAAGTACGACAAGGAAGGCGAGTTTACCCCGATCAGTTGGGATAAAGCCTTTGATGTGATGGCAGAGAAGTGGAAGCAGGCGCTCAAAAAGAAGGGGCCAACTTCAGTGGGGATGTTCGGTTCCGGGCAATGGACGGTGTGGGAAGGTTATGCGGCCTCGAAATTGTTCAAGGCCGGCTTCCGTTCTAATAATCTCGATCCCAATGCCCGCCATTGCATGGCCTCGGCGGTGGGTGGTTTTATGCGTGCCTTCGGTGCTGACGAGCCCATGGGTTGTTACGATGATCTGGAGCACGCCGATGCCTTCGTGCTTTGGGGTTCCAATATGGCTGAGATGCATCCCATCCTGTGGTCACGACTTACCGATACGCGTCTGACCAAACCGGGCTGTGAGGTGCATGTGCTCTCCACCTTCAGGCATCGCTGCTTTGATCTGGCCGATAACGGCATGGTGTTTACGCCACAGACCGACCTGGCGATTCTCAATTATATTGCCAATTACATTATTCAGAACAAGGCCTATAACAAGGCGTTTATCGACAAGCATGTCAATTTCACCAAGACCGCTACTGATATTGGTTATGGCCTGCGGCCAGAACACGCATTGGAGAAAAAGGCCAAAAATCGTGGCAAGGGTAAGCTTACCAAGATTAATTTGAAGGAGTTTGCCAAGGAGGTCGCTCCCTACACATTGAAGCATGCCTCCGACATATCAGGTGTACCCCAAAAAGATTTGCTGCGCCTGGCCAAGTTGTATGCTGATCCGAAGAAGAAGGTTAGCTCTTTCTGGACCATGGGATTCAATCAGCACACTCGTGGTGTCTGGGCCAACGGTTTGATCTACAACATCCACTTGTTGATGGGCAAGATATCAGAGCCGGGCAATAGCCCATTTTCACTGACTGGTCAGCCATCGGCCTGCGGCACTGCGCGTGAAGTGGGTACCTTTGCCCATCGCCTACCCGCTGACCTGGTGGTCAAGAAAAAATCCCATCGTGATTTCGCAGAGAAGGTCTGGAAATTGCCGGAGGGCACCATTCCACCCAAGCCGGGTTTCCATGCGGTGTTGCAGAATCGCATGCTCAAGGATGGCAAGCTTAATGCCTATTGGGTGATGTGCAATAACAATATGCAGGCGGCCGCCAATATTAATGAAGAGGCACTGCCGGGTTATCGTAATCCCGAGAACTTTATCGTTGTGTCAGATCCCTACCCAACAGTGACGGCGATCGCCGCCGACCTCATCTTGCCTACCGCCATGTGGGTGGAGAAGGAAGGCGCCTACGGTAACGCCGAGCGGCGCAGCCAGTTTTGGCGCCAACAGGTGCGCGCACCTGGTGATGCCAAATCCGACTTGTGGCAGCTAGTGGAATTTTCCAAGCGCTTTAAAGTGGAGGAGGTTTGGCCCGAGGAACTGATTGCCAAGAAACCGGAGTATCGCGGCAAGACACTCTATGACGTTCTGTATCGCAACGGTCAGGTGGATAAATATCCCAAGCAACAGGTCGTCGATGGCAATGGCCATGCTTACCACAACGACGAGATGGATCACTTTGGTTTCTATCTGCAAAAAGGGCTGTTTGAGGAATACCGTATTTTCGGCCGCGAAGGACCGAAGAAGGGACACGATCTGGGTGAGTTTGATCATTACCACCGGGTAAGAGGTTTGCGTTGGCCGGTGGTCAACGGCAAGGAAACCCTGTGGCGTTATCGTGAGGGCTACGACCCCTTTGTGAAAAAGGGTGAGGAGCTGCGCTTTTATGGCAGAAAGGACGGCAGGGCCAATATCATCTTTGCCCCTTATGAACCGGCGGCGGAAAGCCCGGATAAAGAATACGACATGTGGTTGAGCACCGGGCGTGTTATCGAGCATTGGCATTCCGGTTCCATGACCCGACGGGTTCCCGAGTTGTATCGGGCGATCCCGGACGCGCTGATCTACATGCATCCCGATGACGCCAAGAAACGTGGCTTGCGCCGTGGTATGGAGGCCAAGGTAGCCAGTCGTCGGGGCGAGATACTTGCCAGAGTGGAGCCGCGCGGTCGTAACCGGCCACCGGTAGGTTTGATATTCATCCCCTGGTTTGATGCGGGACGTTTGGTCAATAAACTGACCCTGGATGCCACTGACCCCTTGTCGAAACAGACCGATTACAAGAAGTGCGCGGTCAAGGTGCTGAAGGCGTAAGGGGTTGTTCGGGGGCATAACATGGCAACGGAACCACGTTTCCCGGATCGTCGTCGTTTTTTGGTCAAGGCGGCCAGGGCTTCATCTGTTGCCGTGTTGTTCGGCCTGGGTCTGGCGGGCTATGGGCGTCAGGCCAGTGCCCTGCCAGCAGCTGCGATAAGGCCGCCGGGTGCGCTGGAAGAGCCTGATTTTCTTGCTGCCTGTATCCGTTGCGGCCTGTGTGTCCGTGACTGTCCCTATGATATTTTGAAGTTGGCGACGTTTTCCGAGCAGGTGCCGTACGGTACGCCTTACTTTGAGGCACGCAAAATACCTTGTGAGATGTGTGAAGACATCCCTTGCGTTAAGGCCTGTCCCACCGGTTCTTTAGATCCGGCGCTGGAGGAGATAGATGAGGCACGCATGGGGCTGGCGGTGTTGCTGGACCAGGAAAACTGTGTCGCTTTTCAGGGGCTTCGCTGTGAAGTCTGCTTCAATGTTTGCCCATTGATCGGCAAGGCTCTGCCTATCGAGCGGCGTCACAATCC
>JAUWLO010000146.1 GCA_030613605.1 Gammaproteobacteria bacterium
CAGGCTAGACCTAACAACGGATCGAGCTCATCATCCATATCCAGATCCACGAGCTCATCAAAACCACCAACATAAGTATCGCCAATAAATATTTGGGGCACCGAGTCGCGTCCTGCACGCTGTTCCATTTCTTCCCTTTTAACCGCTTCCTTATCAATGCGAATCTCGGTAAAACTCACGCCCTTTTTGCCAAACAAATGTTTTGCACCTTCGCAGTAACCACAACCCGCAGAAGTGTACATTACGATATTAATTTCTGTACTCATCAATCCTGGCTCGATATTTTACGATTTAAACTTTTGCTTCCAGGCCCAGCAGGTCATCCAGCTTGCCCTGCTCCTCAAGCGTATACAACTCATCGCAACCACCCACGTGCAGATCACCAATAAATATTTGGGGAACCGAAGTGCGTTGAGCACGCTCTTCCATCTCTTTGCGCAAATCAGGTTTATTTCCAATATCGATTTCTGTATATCCAATATTCTTGGATTCCAGCAACTTGATAGCGCGTGTACAAAAAGGGCAACGGCGAGTGGTATACACCAACACGTTGTGTGAATCATCATGCTCAATCGCAAGCGGTTCCTGGGCCGTCTCTTTGTTAGTTTTTTTACCGGATTTCTTATGTTTGGTTTTGGCGGTCGTCACCGGCAGACTTGCACTACTCCAGGCCAACATGCCGCCATGAAGATTTTGCACAGACGCAAAACCCTGCTTTTTCAGGATATTTGCAGCAGATGTGGATCGTGTGCCTGACCGACATACCATAATCAATGAATCATTTTTGTGATTTTTAAGATCTGAAAGCCGATTTTCCAGAACACCTAATGGAATGTGCAATGAGTTAACAATATGACCTTCCTGATATTCTTTATCTGACCGCACATCCACGATTACCGCATTCTGGTGATTAATAAGCAGAACAGCTTCTGCAGGGCGAACGCTTGCAAGTGCGCCAGGACCAAACCAGGTACGCGCCAACAGGAAACTAATAATCACTAACGCCACAAACAAGGGCCAGTTATTTACGACAAAATCACTAAACTGCATTACTCACCTACTATTTATAATTTTCAATGATAACGCATAACGAACAATACATTTATACATTAACGATATTTGCTGGAAATTGATCCTGGAATCAGCATCCTGAACACAGCTCTGTCGAACACAAAGGACGTCTAGTGGGAATTCATACATTTACGGCGCGCGCAGGATAGCAGAAAAAAAGAAAAAAACAGAGAAATTTATCCCATTCCATGGAATACCGTACCAGCCCCTAAACCCCTATAAATATACCCGCCTCATTTATACATCCGCGCTACAAAACACCTCGCGCATCATGCCAATTAAAGCCAGCGTTCGAGCATCCCCTACTCGGTAAAAAACACGGTTGGCATCTTTGCGAGACATCAAAATCCCCTTGTCGCGCAAAATAGCCAGATGTTGAGAAATATTGCTCTGCGATGTGCCTACCATGGCCACTATGTCCTGGACGTTCACTTCTCTGTTACCCAGAGCACATAATATTTTTAGCCTTAATGGATGAGACATGGCCTTGATTGAACGTGAAGCCCGCTCAATATCTTCGTCTCTGGTTATTAATTGTGCTACTTCAGTCATACGACATCACCCTACCAACGTGTTGTTTCCACTGAACGATTTACAATTGTTCAGTGCATCTTAAAAGGCCACTTTCCTGACCTTAATCCCCTAAAATTCCAGCGGTTATATCAATAAAACACTATACAGTAATACACAATTTGAGCAATTAATAATATTAATAACCAGCTGTATAGAGTGCTCAGGAAATCCCACTAAAATGGGAGCTTTTAATAGCATCTGCAAGTGGTTAAAATGTGCCGCTCATATTCACCGGTAGCCCAAAAAAACGCTCATTTTACAAAAAGCCTTTTACCGCCTCATTTGCAACAATAACTCCGAGAAAATACACCATCCATGTCCACACGCCCTGCACCCATTGCCACCATCATCCTCGACGGCTGGGGCTACAGTGAAAATGACGATTCCAACGCCATTCTCCATGCAAAAAAACCAGTTTGGGACGAATTATGGGGAAAATACCCCCATACCCTGATCAAAGGTTCCGGTCCGGAAGTCGGTCTGCCCAGTGGGCAAATGGGCAATTCCGAAGTGGGGCACCTGAATCTTGGCGCCGGGCGCGTGGTCTATCAGGAGTTCACCCGGGTCAGCCGGGCTATTCGTACGGGTTCATTTTTTACCAACCCTACCCTGACCGACGCCGTCGACCTGGCCAAAAACACCAATAAAGCGGTTCATATTCTTGGCCTGCTATCCGATGGCGGCGTACACAGCCATGAAGAACATATCTGTGCGATGGTGAAACTGGCTGTCGAACGAGGCGCCCCGCATGTCTATGTGCATGCCTTTCTGGATGGTCGTGATACCCCACCCAAAAGTGCTGAAGCTTTTATACGCACCATGCAGGATACCTTCGACGAACTGGGAGGCGGACGTTTTGCCTCCATTATTGGACGTTTTTATGCCATGGATCGTGATCACCGTTGGCCTCGCGTACAGGCCGCTTATGATCTCATCACCCAGGGTAAATGTGACTTTGAGGCCTTTACCGCTCAGGGTGCGCTCGAGGCAGCCTACGAACGCGGCGATAGCGATGAATTCGTCCAGGCCACACGTATTGTGCCACCGGGCAAAGAGCCTGTTGAGCTTCGTGATGGTGACGTGCTGGTATTCATGAATTATCGTTCCGATCGGGCCCGACAAATTACCCGTCCCTTTATTGAGCCGGATTTTGATGATTTCCCCCGTGCCGTGACTCCCAAACTGGGTGCCTTCGTCAGCCTCACCGAATACAGTTCCCATTTTGATGTGCCCGTCGCCTTCCCCGCCGAACGACTACAAAATGTCTTTGGTGAATACATTGCCAATCAGGGATTGCGTCAGTTGCGCATCGCCGAAACGGAAAAATATGCTCACGTCACTTTTTTCTTTAATGGCGGACGTGAGGAACCCTTCGAAGGCGAAGATCGCATTCTGATACCGTCTCCCGATGTGGAAACCTATGATTTGCAGCCCGAGATGAGCGCTGTCGAACTGACAGACAAACTGGTAGAGGCCATTACCAGCGGAAAATATGACACCATTATTTGCAATTATGCCAATCCGGACATGGTCGGTCATACCGGAAACTTTGAGGCCACGGTCAAAGCCATCGAAGCTTTGGACGCCTGTCTGGATCGCGTCATCAAGGCACTAAAATCTGTGGGAGGTGAAGCACTCATTACCGCTGATCATGGTAATGCAGAACAACTCAGCGATAAAAATACTGGTCAGGCGCACACTGCCCACACCAGCAATCCTGTGCCGCTTATATACATAGGCCGCCCGGGCACACTGGCCGACACAGGTTCCTTGTGCGACATTATCCCCACTATGCTCGATCTCATGGGATTACCCATTCCTGTCGAAATGCGCGGCCATGCTCTGGTAACACTGGATGAGCTAACGTCGGATACATAGGGGCGAATACAATCAGTAAACACTGCCGGAACCATAAAGGCATCACTGGCATCGCCCTGGTAATAGTGTGTTTCTGCCCGCTTCTGGCAAGCTATGCCCTTGCTGGCCCCAACAACAGCGACAAGCTGGAGCAATTACGCCAGCAAATTAAAACATTACGAACCGAATTAAATTCCGACAGGGAACGCAAACAGGATCTTCAATCCCTGCTCCGCAGCACTGAAACGCGCATAGGTAAGGTGGCCGCCCTGCTCAAAGGGCTCAAACGCCAGCTACGCAGACAAAAGCGCGAACTCAATAAACTCAATAAACGCCGCCATAAACTCCGCGCCAATCTGCAAACCCAGCGGGTTAACCTGGCTCGTCAAATACGCGCCGCCTACGCCATTGGCCAGCAGGAATACATCAAAATTTTGCTTAACCAGCAGGATCCTGCAGCCGTCTCCCGAACCATGACTTATTATGATTATTTCAACGGCGCACGGCTTGAACGTATTCAGTCCATTGATGCCCGGCTGGCAGATTTACAGACCGTGGAACAAAAAATAAAACGCAAAACAGCAACACTGGAACGAAATCGCCAGGAACAATCCCGTGAAAAAAGCCAGCTGGAAAAAAATCGCGGACAACGTTCTGAAGTGTTGGCCAAATTAAACCAGCAAATGCAGGCCAAGGGAAAACGGCTCAGTTTGATGCTGGAAGATCAACGCCACCTGCAACGACTGTTGAATCGGCTGGTAGACGAACCAGCGGAATTTGCAGGTCTACTCACTGAGCAGGGCGAGCGTAAGCCCTTTGCGCGCCTGCGTGGCAAACTGGCATGGCCATCACCCGGCCGTCTGACTAACCGCTATGGCAGCCGTCGCAAAATTGGCAAAATCAAATGGCAGGGAGTCATGATCAAAGCACCGGAGGGCACAGAGGTTTCTGCCATTTCTCATGGACGCGTGGCTTTTTCCGACTGGCTGCGCGGATTTGGCCTGCTCACTATCATTGATCACGGCGATGGATATATGAGTCTCTATGGCGGCAATCAGAGCCTGTATAAAGAGGTAGGAGACTGGGTGGAGGCCGGCGAGGTCATCGCCAGCGTCGGCAATAGTGGCGGCAACAAAAATACAGCCCTGTATTTTGAGATCCGCCATAAGGGTAAACCCACAAATCCCCTAAAGTGGTGCCGAAATAAGCCGAAGAAACTAGCAAGACGCTAATCCCTCAACCGGGAAATATTGCTGATTTATTCACAAGTTAGGCGTAGTCCGGCATAATCAGCTGAACTTTACGCTTTTCCTTGCAACTAAAGGCAAAGCATATGCCTTGCAATGCTTAAGCTGCCGACCATTGTCAGTAAAAACTGTCTCGGCTTAATCCCGATCCACGGAGTAATGAATGAAATCGAATACACGCACCTTGCTGGTACTGATGACCGGCCTGATCCTCGGTCTAACGCTGGCTATTGGTCAGGGTGTTTTTGCGGATAAAAACTCCTCTAAAACCGGGGCCCTGCCGCTTGATGAGCTGCGCAGCTGTACCGAGGTGTTTGCGCGAATCAAAAAAGATTATGTTGAAGAGATTAGTGACAAAACACTGCTCGAGAATGCCATTCGCGGCATGCTGGCAGGCCTGGATCCACATTCCAGTTATCTGG
>JAUWLO010000008.1 GCA_030613605.1 Gammaproteobacteria bacterium
GATTTCATTCTCGTGCCCTGACCTGCAGCCAGCACGACAACGCTTAAAGGCATAACCATCACATCACTCTTTTTGGTGAATTTAAAACCATCTGCATAGAAGTAACCTGCTCAGTGTATACCGAACCATGCCCCTTAATCACCTGTACAAATTAGCGGCAGATGATTGAATTCTTGTAGAAAAACATAGGATTAGGCGCAAAATTACCTAAATCCAAGCTTTTCTACTGGCTAAAAAGAGGCCAAAAAAAAGGGCGGAAAACCGCCCTTTTCGCCCTCCCCCACCTACGTTAATCACTAACGCAGGCTTACTACTAATTATTTCTATCGCCCAAGTTTTTTCTTCAAGCGCTGTACAGCCTGAATCTGCGCCATGGCTTCAGCCAGCTCAGCGGTAGCAGCGGCATAGTCGACGTCATCTTTTTGATCTTTGAGCGTTTTTTCTGCTCGTTCCTTGGCCTGGATGGCTGCCGCCTCGTCGATATCATGGGCGCGCGTGGCCGTGTCCGCCAGTATGGTCACCGCAGCTGGCTGAATTTCCAGCATACCGCCTGAAACGTAGATAACATGCTCTTCTTCAGAATCAGGTGTCTGGATGCGAACTTCGCCAGGCTTGATACGGGTTAGTAACGGCGCATGACGAGGGAAAATACCCAAATCGCCCATTACACCGGGAGCAAATAACATCGTCGCTGGCCCGGAGAAGATTTCTTCCTCGGCGCTTACAACGTCTACATGCATGGTCATTGCCATAATTGTTTCCTCTTACCCTTTACCTGTTTAAGACTTTAGCTATTTAAGACTTACGATCAGGAGAGGGTCTTGGCTTTTTCGACAACTTCTTCGATTCCGCCAACCATGTAAAAAGCTTGCTCAGGAAGCGCGTCGTGTTCGCCATCAACAATGGCCTTAAAGCCAGCGATGGTGTCTTTAAGTGATACGTACTTACCCGGAGAACCAGTGAACACTTCCGCCACGAAGAAAGGCTGTGACAGGAAGCGTTGCAGTTTACGTGCGCGGTTAACCGACAATTTGTCTTCTTCAGACAGTTCGTCCATGCCCAGAATCGCAATGATATCTTTCAGCTCTTTATAACGCTGCAAAGTGAACTGTACTTCACGAGCAACATTGTAGTGTTCTTCACCGATGACCAAAGGATCCAACTGACGTGAAGTGGAATCCAGAGGATCCACCGCAGGGTAGATACCCAGTTCAGCGATCTGACGCGACAACACCAGGGTGGCATCCAGGTGAGCAAATGTGGTTGCAGGTGATGGATCGGTCAAATCATCGGCAGGCACGTAGACAGCCTGGAATGATGTGATGGAACCGGTTTTGGTTGACGTAATGCGCTCCTGAAGCGCACCCATTTCTTCAGCCAGTGTCGGCTGATAGCCCACCGCAGAAGGCATACGACCCAACAGTGCAGATACCTCGGTACCGGCCAATGTGTAACGGTAGATGTTATCCACGAACAGCAACACTTCGCGACCTTCGTCACGGAAATGCTCGGCCATGGTCAAACCGGTCAACGCAACACGCAGACGGTTACCAGGAGGCTCATTCATCTGACCGTAAACCAGCGCCACTTTATCCAGCACGCCGCCTTCTTCCATTTCGTAGTAGAAGTCATTACCTTCACGAGTACGTTCGCCCACACCGGCGAACACGGAAAAACCACTATGTTCAACGGCGATGTTACGAATCAATTCCATCAGCGTAACGGTCTTGCCCACACCCGCACCACCGAACAAACCGATTTTACCGCCCTTGGCGATAGGCATGATCAAATCGATAACCTTGATACCGGTTTCGAGAATATCCAGACTGGAAGACAGTTCATCAAAGGCAGGTGGTTTGCGATGAATCGGCATGGTCTTGTCGGCTTTTACTTCACCAGCCTGATCAATCGGGCGACCTAACACGTCCATGATACGACCCAGGGTACCCTGACCCACTGGCACCTGAATCGGGCTACCGGTACCACTCACCGCCATGCCGCGTTTCAGGCCATCGGTTGTGCCCATGGCAATGGCACGTACCACGCCGTCACCTAATTGCTGTTGTACTTCAAGGGTCAGATCGACGTCGTTTAACTTCATCGCGTCATAGACCTTCGGCATGGCATCGCGTGGGAATTCCACGTCGACCACTGCGCCGATGATTTGTACAATTTTTCCTGAACTCATGTTCCAGTCCTCTTTAAATTAACTAAATTCTTTTATCGCAATTCTTAAATTATTGCGGCTTTTATTAAACTGCCGCGGCGCCACTGACGATCTCGGAAATTTCCTGAGTAATCGCCGCCTGACGAGCTTTGTTATAAGCCAAATTCAATTCATCAATCAGGTCGCTGGCGTTATCAGTGGCTGCTTTCATCGCCACCATACGGGCGGATTGTTCACTGGCGACATTTTCAACCACAGCCTGGTACACCAGCGACTCAACATAACGCGTCAACAAATCGGTAATGACATCCTTGGCTTCAGGTTCGTAAAGATAATCCCAGTGATGAGCATATTCTTTTTCTTCTTTCGCCTGAATCGGTAACAACTGCTCGATCTGTGGATCCTGAGTCATGGTGCTAATGAATTCGTTATACACCACAAATAGGCGATCAATTTCACCATCATCAAAGGCGTTCAACATTACCTTTATGGTGCCAATCATGTCGCTGATGCGTGGCGCATCACCCAGGTGACTCACTTCCGCTTTAATGTTGCTGCCAATGCGTTTGAAAAAGCTGTTGCCCTTGGAGCCAATGGTACACACATCAATGCCAATACCTTTTCCATCCCACTCCCGCATGGATTTTAAGGTGGTACGAAACAGATTGGCATTCAGTCCACCGCACAATCCGCGATCACTGGAAACAATAATAAATCCAACACGCTTCACTTCGCGATCTTGCGTATAGGAATGTTTGTATTCCGGGTGAGATTGCGCCAGATGATGGATCACATTACGGATTTTTTTCGCATAAGGACGGGCTGACGCCATACGCTCCTGTGCCTTACGCATTTTACTCGCCGCCACCATTTCCATGGCACTGGTAATCTTTTGCGTATTTTGAACGCTTTTGACTTTGGTGCGTATTTCTTTACCGACTGCCATGCATATCTCCTAACAGAAAGTTCCTAACAGGAAGCTCCTATCCTTAATTCCTATCGCTTAATAAGTGCCAGACGCTTTGAACTTCTCGATGGCCGCTTTCATTTCACCAGCGATGTCATCGTTGAAGTCTCCGCTCTCATCAATCCTGGCGAGCAGGTCAGCATTATTGGAACGCAGGAAGGAATGTAAGGCCGCTTCAAAATCCACAACCTTTTTCACATCAACGTCATCGAGGAAACCTTCGTTAGCCGCAAACAACGAACAGGCCATTTCCGCTACGGATAAAGGTGCGTACTGCAACTGTTTCATCAGCTCGGTAACACGTTGACCACGTTCGATCTGCTTACGAGTGGTTTCATCCAGATCAGAGGCAAACTGAGCAAATGCTGCCAGTTCACGATACTGTGCCAAATCAAGACGTACACCGCCACCCAACTTCTTGATGATCTTGGTCTGTGCTGCACCACCCACACGAGACACCGACAGACCAGCATTAATAGCAGGACGGATACCAGCGTTGAACAAATCCGCTTCAAGGAAAATCTGGCCATCAGTGATGGAAATTACGTTGGTGGGCACGAATGCAGATACGTCACCTGCCTGGGTTTCGATAATCGGTAATGCCGTCAACGAACCCGTCTGACCTTTCACTTCACCGTCCGTTAACCGTTCCACTTCCTTGGCATTAATGCGTGAAGCACGCTCCAGCAAGCGGGAATGCAAATAGAACACGTCACCCGGATAGGCCTCACGACCGGGAGGACGACGTAATAACAGAGATACCTGACGATATGCCCAGGCCTGTTTGGTTAAATCATCATAAACAATCAGCGCATCTTCACCGCGATCACGGAAGTACTCACCCATAGTGCAACCAGCATAAGGTGCAATGTACTGCATGGCAGCAGGATCAGCAGCAGAAGCAGCAACAATAATAGTGTGATCCAGCGCACCGTGTTCTTCCAGCTTGCGTACTACGGATGCAATAGATGATGCCTTTTGACCGATGGCAACATAGATACACTTAACACCGGTACCCTTCTGGTTGATGATGGCATCAATGGCCACGGCTGTTTTACCGGTTTGACGATCTCCGATAATCAACTCGCGTTGACCGCGACCAACAGGCACCATGGCATCGATAGCCTTGAGGCCAGTTTGAACGGGCTCGTCAACAGACTTACGTTCGATAACACCCGGAGCCACTTTTTCAATAGGCTCATGACCGGCGGCTTCAATAGGTCCTTTACCATCAATGGGGTTACCCAGAGAATCAACCACACGGCCCAACAGACCCGTGCCCACTGGCACTTCCAGAATGCGGCCGGTGCATTGCACTTTGTCGCCTTCGGTTAGGTGCGTGTAATCACCCAAAACAACAGCGCCAACGGAATCCTGTTCCAGGTTAAGCGCCATACCAAATGTGTTGCCGGGAAACTCGACCATCTCACCCAACATAACGTCGGATAAACCATGGATACGCACGATACCATCAGTAATACTAACAATGGTTCCTTCGTTGCGCGCCTCGGTAGAGACATCAAAATTCTCGATTCGTTTTTTAATCAGCTCACTGATTTCAGACGGATTTAATTGCATTTTTTTTACCTTTTATGGCGGCTTGAGACTGAAGACAAAAATAGTCAGTCAGCGTTAACCCACCAGTTCTACGGAAAGCTTGTTTAGTTGACCACTCACGGATCCATCGATCACCATATCGCCGGCTTTGATGATGGCACCGCCCATAAGGGATTCATCCACGGTGCACTTCAAAGACACTTCACGACCCAACCGAGCCTTGAGCTTGTCGGCGATTAATGCCTGTTGTGCGGCGCTAACTTCCTGAGCAGAAATAATTTCAGCTTCAACAGTTTTTTCTGCTTCGGCTTTTAATGTTTCAAACTGCTCACAAATTTCAGCAACAACATCCAGGCGACGATTTTCAGTTAATAACCTGACAAGGTTACGTCCCTGATCGGTCATCACATTTTCTTTACCAGAATCCGCAACATCAATAATCAACTGAGCCAGTTGCTCCTTGTTGACGCTGGTATTACCAATGATGTTTTGCATGTCGGCATCTGCGGTGATCAGCGCAACGGTTTGCAACAAAGCAGACCATTCCTTTAACTGACCACTGGCCTGCGCTGTTTCAAAAACGGCTTCGGCGTAAGGTCTGGCGATAGTGGATTTTTCTGCCATGGCTTAAATCTCTGCCGCCAGATCGTTCAACAGAGCATCATGAGACTTGGCATCGATTTCGCGCTTCAGTACTTTTTCGGCACCGGCAACCGCAATGCTTGCTACCTGCACACGCAGCGCCTCTTTAGCCTGATTAATCTCACGCTCGATATCCGCGTTGGCTGCGGTAACGATACGTTCACCTTCAGTGCGTGCTGTCACTTTTGCTTCTTCAACGATTTCAGAAGCACGCTTTAGACCTTGCGCGACAATATCAGCAGCCTGATCTTTGGCTTCTTTGATAACCTCCAGCGCCTTCTTTTTAGCCAGCACTTCTTCGTGCTTGCCTTTTTCAGCGGCAGCGAGACCATCGGCAATACGCTTTTGGCGCGCTTCCATGATTCCGGACAGAGGTCCCCACATCACCTTGTTGACAAACCAGATCAACAGGCCGAACGCAATCATCTGCGCTATAAGGGTTACTGTAATATTCACTGTTTCATTCCTCCCGGTGTGTCGCTGTTGTCGTTAACGTCTACAGCTGATCACCAAGTTAGTATCTTTATCTTTAAAAACTTTCTATTAATAACGTTTTCGTTTTTTATTAACAAAAAGAACAAAAAGTAAAAAGTAAAAAGTATTAAAGCGCGCCGATAGCGGCGGCCAAAGCACCAACAAAGGGGTTAGCAAACAGGAACCACATGGCAAATGCGAGGATGATGAACGGGAAAGATTCCATCAAACCAGCAAAGATAAACATGTTGGTCATCAATACAGGGCGCATTTCAGGCTGACGTGCAATGCCTTCCAATGTTTTGGCGCAGATCAAACCCCAGCCAATGGCTGAACCCAGTCCGGCAGCGGCAAGAATTACACCTACACCAACAGCAGTGTATGAGTAAATCATCGCGATCATATCAGGTGTCATTTGTTACTCTCCTAAATGTTAAAAACTAAAAATAATTACAAAAACTAACCAAAACTAAAAACGTATAATCTACAAATTTTTAAAACTAAAAAAGGTTAATGATCTCGAGTATGAGCCATACCCAGATACACGATGGTCAATACCATGAAAATAAATGCCTGCAGAGTGATGACCAAGATGTGGAACAACAACCAGCCCAGGTCCAGCACTACCTGCAATGGGAACCATATCAACATGCCTATACCCAGCGTTGCGGCTCCGGACAATAGTGCGATCAACAGGAATACCAGCTCACCAGCAAACATATTGCCGAACAAACGTAGACCAAGACTAAGTGGCTTGGCCAGCTCTTCGATTGCTGTCATTAATATGTTGGCAGGAACAGCCATTTTACCGAAGGGATGAAACAGAAACATTTTCAGGTAACCCACTGGGCCTTTGACTTTCAAATTGAAATACAGGGATACCATGAACACCACCAACGCCATGGCCATGGGTAAACTCAGGTCTGTAGTGGGCACAACCTTGAGATACTCAATGCCAAACATTTTGCCAATCGTCGGTAACAAATCAACGGGAATTAAATCCATGAAGTTCATTAGCCAGACCCAGACAAAAATAGTCAGTGCCATGGGTGCAATCAACGGATGGTGGCCAGGGAAAGAATCTTTTACCTGGGTCTGTACAAATTCAAGAATGGATTCGACAAAATTCTGAAAACCACCGGGTACACCCTCGGTAGCATTTTTGGCAACACGTCCACCGACAATCACAAACAACGCGCCAAGCAACAACGATATAATAATCGTGTCCAGGTTCCAGGTCATAAACCCTTCACCGATATGATTGTTGGTTAAGTGGTGCTGAATATACTGGACGGTGCCACCGCCACTGCCTTCTGCTTGAGACAAGGGTCTATTCCTCTTTAAAGTTTTTTAATCTGAACTGCCCGCCGCTTTCCGGTCACGCACGCTCATCAGGTAACTTGTCTGTGCCAGGGCAAAGCCGATAAACACGGCCATGGGTTCCAGTTTAATTGCGCCTAAACCAATTCCCAACACTATAATCACTGCCGCAAACCGTACTACGGCACCGATGTATAAAATCATCATGCTTCTGTGAGGATCACTCAGCGCGATCTCATTTGCGCGCTTAAAGCCCCCGATCGAAATCAGGGCGAGTAACACACTGGCTAAGCCCCCGTAGAGTGCTGACAGTGCGCCCCAAACAGAATCATTTACAGTTTCATTTGAAAATAGCTCTATGCCAAAAAAAAATGCTGCGACAACTGCTGTTACCAACAGTTGAACAAAAACAACCCGGCGAGCCTTGGCGGCTAAATTAATCCCTAATGGACTCACTGTTTTCTATTACTGCTTACTTTCACTGCAGGTTCGGATCATTCAACAATTTGCAGACTTTTAGGATGCCACCAACAAAACCCAGCACGCCAAGAACCACCATCATAATCGGTTTGGTATCGAGCCAGACATCCAGGACATAACCCAGCAAAAATCCGGCTACGACCATCGAGGACAGCATGGTACCAACACTGATTAAAAGAAGCCCAGGGCCCTTAACTTTTTTGGACACGAGTTCTTTTGATTCGCCTGTCTGGATCCGCTCCACTCCTGATTTACGCTTACAATTTCCTATTTGCACTAACAACACTAACAAAAAGGCGCGCTAAATAACCAGGAGCACCACAAATTTGGGCGGGTAGTATAACCAGCGCGCGCGCGGGCAGCAAGTTGGCATAAGAAAATATGCTGGAATTATGAAATAAACTTATAAGGCATGAAGAATACTTATTCGGACGAGAAATTTACCCGTTTTAGCAGCCCGATCATCAAATGACCATTAACCCGTCATTAATGGATGTGTTTCAAAATACCTTCAAGCTCATCAAGACTGTTGTAATGAATTACCATCTTGCCACTGCCTTTGGCTGTGTGCTGAAAGGCCACTTTCGCCGCCAGTTTTTCTGTTAAATCATCCTGTAGACGCTTGATATCAGGATCCAGACTTTTTGCCGGTTTTTTAGCCTTAGCTGGCGCTGCGCTGAGGCGGCGCACCAGTTGCTCGGTCTCACGTACAGAATAACCCCTGGCTGCAACCTCACGCGCCGTTTGGCTTTGTTTTTCACCCTCCAGCGCCAGCAAAGCACGGGCATGGCCCATTTCAAGATCGCCCTGTTCCAGCATTTTGCGGACATCCGTATTAAGCGTGAGCAGCCGAAGCAGATTACTTACTGCCGCGCGGGAACGACCCACGGCGCTGGCAGCATCCTGGTGGGTCATCTCAAATTCATCGATAAGTCTTTGTAATGCAACTGCTTCTTCAATGGGATTAAGGTCTTCGCGCTGAATATTTTCGATAAGCGCCATGGCAATGGCGGCTTCATCGGGTACATTGCGCACCACCGCAGGAATTTCATGCAGGCCCGCCATTTGGGCTGCACGCCAACGGCGCTCACCGGCGATGATTTCATACTGCCCGGCGCCATCGATAGAGCGCACCACAATAGGCTGAACCACACCCTGGGCGCGAATGGAATTGGCCAGCTCTTCGAGACTCTCAGGATGCATATCAGAACGGGGCTGGTATTTGCCCGGTTGAAGCAAATCCACAGGTAGTTCGCGAAAGTCCGTACCTGCAGGATCTTCCGTAACTGATACAGCCGAACCACTCAACAGAGCTTCCAGCCCTCGCCCCAACCCTCGTTTTTTTACCACCATGTGTCCTACCCTGAAAAAATGCCTAGTAAAAAGTACCCGGTTGTAAAGGGTACCTGTAGAAAACGGTTACGCGCTCGCCGTCATATTCTGTCCGCCTTCACGACGAATCATCTCTCCGGCTAACGCCAGATACGCCTGTGCTCCCCGAGAGTTTTTATCATAGATCAATGCCGGCAATCCATGACTTGGCGCTTCGGCCAGGCGAACATTACGAGGAATAACCGTACGGTATAGTTTGTCACCAAAGTGTTTGTTTAATTGTTCTGTCACATCGCCTGATAATCGGTTGCGCGGGTCATACATGGTTCGCAACAAACCCTCTATTTTCAAATACGGGTTCAACGAGCCGCGCACTTCTTCGATGGTGTTCACCAGGGCGGTTAAACCTTCGAGGGCGTAGTACTCGCATTGCATGGGAATCATGACCGCCTGGGATGCCACTAGCGCATTGAGAGTCAACATGTTCAGGGAGGGCGGACAGTCGATAAGAATGTAATCGTAGTCGCCAATAATTTCGACCAGGGCATCACGCAAACGCCGTTCGCGTCGAGGTTGTTGCAATAGTTCTACTTCCGCAGCGGTAAGGTCAGCATTGGATGGCAGCAAATCATAACCGGCCTCACCGGTTGCCACGACAGCCTCGGCTACCGTCGCCTCTTCCATCAATACGTGATAGCTGGATAGTTCCACCTCGTGTTTATTGACGCCGCTGCCCATGGTGGCATTGCCCTGTGGGTCAATATCAACCAGTAATACCTTGCGCTGTGTCGCAACCAGAGAAGCGGCCAAATTGACACTGGTAGTAGTTTTACCCACCCCACCCTTTTGGTTGGTTACTGCAATGATCTTTCCCATTTGGCTATCCGTTAAACCTGTTCAGTTATTTATACTGTTTAAGTGCGTCCATTTATTACAAATACTACCCATCTACGCTAGTTTCTACTGTTCACCTAATGCGGGCTATGGTGCAGACTTTGGTGCGGGCTTCAGGCAGACCAGGTGACGCTGTTCTTCCAGTCCAGGTACCCGTAACGGGTGCACCGCATCTACTACATAACTTGTAGCAAGAGACTCCGGTATATCCCGCAACTCTGCGGCAGGATCTGTTCCCTTCATCGCCAGAATCACACCATCGCGGGCACAATGCTGACCAGAATTTTTCAGCATGTCTGACACTGAAGCAAAAGCGCGGGATACCACCACGTCAAACAATATTGTGGGACAAAAATTCTCGGCTCGCTCGTGCACTACCTGCGCATTGGTCAGTCCCAACTCGGTAATAACTTGCTGAACAAAACGGGTCTTTTTACTGTTGCTATCAAGCAACACAAACTCCCGCTCGGGACAAAGCTCTATATTCACTATAGCAAGAGGTATGCCGGGTAAACCTGCACCGGTGCCCACATCCAGAACCCGCGACCCACGCAGGTAAGGCAATACTGCCAAACTGTCGAGCAAGTGGCGTGTCAGCATCTCTGCGGGATCACGCACCGAGGTTAAATTATAGACCCGGTTCCACTTGTCGATGAGAAAGATATAATCGCGGAGCCGGGCCTGAACTGCAAGCGAACAATTCAGGCCCAGCTGATTTAATCCCGAGGACAGGTCGGACTCCAGCCCCATGTCTGCCCCCCTTTCTTAAACGTTCAGTAACGTGTGCTTACTAAGCTGCTGTTTTATCAGGGCTTCCCTTTTAGGGTTTAGTCGCTGCATTGCTAAGCTTGTCCAGAGCGCCTGTCATTTTTTTCAAGATATCGGCTCGATCCGTGATGTTGTGACGATGGGCGATAAAGGCTGGATCATTGTAGGTCAACCAAACCTGACCCTTTTCATCTTCCCACGCCAATGCTTTAAGTGGCAGATCAATACCCGCAGTCTGATTACTGGTGAACATATGGGTACCCAGTTTAGGGTTACCAAACATCAATAATTCCGTGGGGCGCAATGGAATGCCTACACTCTTGCCTTTTGCACTGTGGTTCCAACGTAAGGCGACAGTAATACCTTTCTTTTTAAGCACCGCTTCCAGACGATCCAGTGTTACCTTGACGCTATGGGCACTTTTTTTGCTGATCATGCCTTTATTGTGGTGACCTGAGTAACCGTGGTCGGATTTATGATGGCCACCGTCATTGTGATGGCGATCGTCTCCAGCAAAAACCGTTGTTGATACAAACAATATCCCTAAAACCAAAATCATTTTTTTCATTGTTATCTCCTTATGACTGAACCCATTTAATTGGTTATTTTTCTGTTCTCTGTCCTGCATATTATTCTTAAATAGAAACTGGGTTTTCATTATCAGGCTATTAACCGGCCTGTTTTACCCTTTTGTTTACATGTAATGCGCGTTTTTTTACGTGCACCAGTAATAGCGAAATTGCCGCAGGTGTTACCCCGGAAATACGCGAGGCCTGACCAATCGTTGTGGGTCGAGTTGTTTCGAGCTTTTGGCAGACTTCGTTAGATAAACCGCGTACCTGACTATAATCCATGTCGTCGGGCAAGGGCATCCCTTCCTGACGTTGGTGACGTTCAATTTCTTCGCGCTGACGGTTGATATAACCGGCGTACTTGATTTGTATTTCCACCTGTTCCGCAACCACCGGATCGATCATTGCCTGACCGGCACTGGGTCTGGCTATGGGTAGTGTCATCAAGCTGGCGTAAGTTACATCCGGGCGCTTCAGCAATTCCGACAAACGCGCTTCCTTGTTTAAGGGTTGTCCAAATGCGGATTCGGTCTCCGTTTCACTTAACTCACTGGGTCGCACACAAATATCACGCAAACGCTGGCTTTCCTGCTCAATGGCCTCACGTTTTTGTTCAAAGGCCCGCCAACGTTCGTCATCAATCAGGCCCATTTCGTGGGCGACAGGCGTCAAGCGCAAGTCCGCATTGTCTTCGCGCAGTAATAACCGATATTCAGCCCTTGAGGTGAACATACGATAGGGTTCCTGGGTGCCGCTGGTGCTGAGGTCATCAATAAGCACACCAATGTAGGCCTCATCGCGACGTGGCGACCAGGCCTCCAGATCCTGCGACTGGCGCGCCGCATTCAAACCCGCCACCAAACCCTGCGCCGCGGCTTCTTCATAACCGGTGGTGCCATTGATCTGGCCCGCAAAAAACAGGCCGGAGAGATGTTTGGTTTCCAGCGAGGGCCGGAGATCACGGGGATCAAAGTAGTCATATTCGATGGCATACCCCGGACGAGTAATGGCCACGTTCTCAAAACCTTTCATTGAACGCACCAACTCATACTGCACATCAAAGGGCAGGCTGGTAGAGATGCCGTTAGGGTAAACCTCGTTTGTAGTAAGCCCTTCCGGCTCCACAAAAATCTGATGCGAGGTTTTATCCGCAAACCGCATCACCTTGTCTTCGATGGACGGACAATAACGCGGCCCCACACCCTCGATCACGCCGCTGTACATGGGTGAACGATCCAGCCCGGCACGGATAATGTCGTGAGTGTGTTTATTGGTGTGGGTAATGTGACAGGACACCTGTCGGGGATGATCCTCAACCGAACCCATAAAGGAAAATACCGGCCGCGGGTCATCCCCAGGCTGCTCTTCCAGTTCAGAATAATCAATGGTTTTGCCGTCAAGACGCGGCGGTGTGCCGGTTTTCAGCCGACCCACCCGGAACGGCAGCTCACGCAGCCGTTTTGCCAGGGCATTGGCCGGTGGATCACCGGCACGCCCGCCCTGGTGACTTTCCAGACCGATATGGATAATACCGCCAAGAAAGGTGCCCACCGTTAATACCACAGTGGGCGCCTGAAATTTCAGCCCCATCTGGGTCAGCACACCAATTATACGGCCATCTTCCACCAGCAAATCATCCACTGCTTGCTGAAAGATGGTGAGGTTGGGCTGGTTTTCCAAAACCACCCTCACGGCTTGCTTGTACAAAATACGGTCTGCCTGAGCACGAGTCGCCCTAACCGCCGGGCCCTTGCGGGCATTGAGGCGACGAAATTGAATGCCCCCCTTATCTGCCGCTTTGGCCATCAAACCACCCAGGGCATCCACTTCTTTCACCAGATGCCCCTTGCCAATACCGCCAATGGCGGGGTTACAGGACATTTGCCCCAACGTTTCGATATTGTGAGTCAACAGCACCGTGCGCGCACCGCTACGCGCCGAAGCTAAAGCAGCCTCGGTGCCGGCGTGTCCGCCACCTACGATAATTACATCAAAACGGTCCTGGAAAAACATAGTCGCTATATCTTATAAATGGGCTACTGGTGATAAACCACTGAAAAAAGAACCTGCTATTTTACCGATTTTTTGCCGCACTGGTGAGAAAGTTTTCACTTGGTATCGTCATTTGTAACCTCGCCGTGGACATACAAAAACACTGATGCGGGGGAAACCGTAAATCCAGGAATACTCGGGCAGGGTAATCTTAACGAGGGATCATCGGCAAATGATTTAAACATACCGAATGCGCAATAAGGACATCAATCAATAAGCAGGCGATTTGGAGTAAAGGGCGGTTGCAACAGTCATTCCTTATGGAAACCTCGCGTGATAATGCGATGGCTATAAGTCTTTATTGAATCGGGCTTTTTCCTCTTTGTGGTGCCACTTTCGATGATATTGGAATCGTTTATACATAAACCAGACTAGCACCAAAGTAATTGCCGCCTCAATTATCGCCCATTCGATTTTATAGGTATCGATCATCATTTCACCATGAGGCAACGTATTCGCCAAATTGGGGATCATTGGAATCGTTTGCAGTTTTGTAACGACCGTGTTGAAAAGGTCATCTTGTGAGGTTTGAGATGTCAGTTTGGTCAGATTGGCGAGCTGAATTGCGATAGTGGCAAATGAAGTAGCCAACATAGCTAAGAACCAACGATTTCGTTTTTTCAGCCGCATGCCTTTTTTCATCATTTTCTCCCTAGTATGAGTACGACAACCTGAAGTTCCCCGAATAAGAGTGTAGACAGAAAATAAGCAAAATCAACTAATTACAATCATAATGTAATAAACTAGTATAATTATCGAGTCTAAGTAGGCGGATTAAATTGAATGGGCGAGGCATATTACGGCTCAGGTCTTGCGTGAAAACTGACATACCCAACACTGATACGCTTCCCTCCTGGATGCACTGGCTGGCCCAGGATGCCAACGGCGTCTGGTGGGGATTCGAGGTCGAGCCTCTGCAGGCTGATCACAATTGGTACGAAAATGAGGTAGGCCGGTATCGGCGGCTCGAACCCGGAAAATCCAATCCTCAGTGGAGAAACAGCCTGCGTCGCCGCTAATATTCATACCCTTATGAAATTGACGACTCTTCCACACTCGAAACCTTCTAATTTTGCTATTTTCACTACAAAAGACTCTATTTAAACCATGAGTGATTCAATGAAAAATAGCCTGGACGATATTGTCCGCCACGCCAGCCAAATCATCCTTGGTAAGGAACACGAAATTCGCCTGGCCATCGCCTGTTTGCTGGCCCGCGGTCACCTGTTGATTGAGGATCAGCCCGGCGTGGGTAAAACCACGCTAGCCCACGTACTGGCACAAAGTCTGGGGCTACAGTACAACCGAATACAATTCACCAGCGATTTATTGCCTGCCGATATTCTGGGAGTTTCCATTTTCAACAAAGAACAGGGTACGTTTCATTTTCAACCAGGCCCTATTTTTGCTGAATTGATTCTTGCCGATGAGATTAACCGCGCCACACCCAAGGCACAGAGTGCCTTGCTGGAGGCTATGGAAGAACAGCAGGTCACCATCGAAGGTGAGACCCGACCATTGCCTAAATCATTCTTCGTCATCGCCACCCAAAATCCAAACTACCAGACAGGCACTTTTCCGCTACCGGAAAGCCAGCTAGACCGTTTTTTAATGCGTATCTCGCTGGGATACCCTGACGCGAAAGCAGAACGGGAATTACTCGCCGGGGGTGACCGACGTGAAATGCTCAAAACACTGCAAACCTGCATTAATTCTCAACAGCTTGCCGAGCTTCAGGATGCCGTAACCCACGTCCATGTGTCTGATGCCTTACTGGATTACGTGCAGGCCATACTGGATTATTCCCGTCAGTCGCCGCAAATTGCTGCTGGCCTCTCTCCCCGCGCAGGTCTGGCTTTAATGCGCTGCGCCAAAGCCTGGGCGTTAATGGCAGGACGTGACCATGTATTGCCAGATGATATACAAACCATTTTACCGCACGTAGTTTCCCATCGCCTAAAACCCATCGCTGATAGCGGCGAACAGGATCCTGCTGCTCTGGTATCTCTACTGGAATCCGTACCGATTCCATGAGGTGATTGATGCCCGCCATTCGACGCCTGAAAAAACCACTGTTCAGTCAAAAAATCCGTCACCGATTTAGTCTGCAACGCTTTCTAAAAGGTGAAGGACCAGAAACAGGACCTATCCACTTAATCCAGCGGCGCGTTTACATATTGCCCACCAAGCGTGGTTTGTTTTTTGCAGCAGCGTTGTTTGTTATGTTGATTGGCTCACTCAACTACAACAACAACCTGGGATTTACGCTAACTTTTTTACTGGCCAGCCTTAGTATCGTTGCCATTCTTCATACCTACCGAAATCTGTTACGCCTGAGCGTTGATGTAGGTCACATAACCCCGGTATTTTGTGGAGACGTTGTGCGTGTACCGGTCACTCTGGATAACAGCAACTACCCTGATCGATTTTCTATACGAATCAATTTTCCAGAACAACCAAAACTTTTTACTGATATACCCGCTAATCAGTGGGTACGCGTCGAGCCCACGCTCCTCAGTCACGAGCGTGGCAGGCATCGACTGGAACGTTTCACGCTAAGTACAATTTTTCCTCTGGGTTTATTTAAAGCCTGGGCTCACACGCAACTGAAAATTCAATACCTTGTTTACCCTAAACCTGATGCTCAACACAAGTTACCACGTGAATCATTCTATCATTTTAATCTCACGGGTGACCGCGGTAATGGCTGCGATGATTTTGCGGGTTTACGTAATTATCAACAGGGTGATTCACTGCATCATGTGCACTGGAAAACGTTTGCGCGTGAACAAGGCTTGCATACCAAACAATTTGGCGGCGATAAAGCAGAAGAACTTTGGCTGGATTGGGAAACACTGGATATCCTCGATACGGAAGCACGCTTATCACGCCTTACTCGCTGGGTACTGGATGCCGATGCAATGCAATATAGTTACGGCTTAAAGCTGCCAAACAAACAAATACCGTTAGGACATGGAAGCAATCACCGACACCGCTGTCTTGAAGCACTCGCTGTTTATACCGACGATATTTTCGTAAATAATAATACAACCGACAAAAATATTGGCGCACATAAATGAGTCGTGCATTAAACAGTCTCATACAGCGTTTCCAGTCTGCCAGTGAAACAAACTTATGGCTCTTGTCTGGCCTGGTTCTCGCCTTTATGCCTCACCTGATTCACTTGCCCGCTACGCTAATTTTATTTAGTGCTTTACTGCTGGTCTGGCGCCTGGGTTATGAACTCCATTTTTTCCGGTTACCAACCAGATCTGTTCGGATGCTGCTAACGCTCATCGCACTTATCATAACTTTTATGGCGTTCCACACGCTTTTTGGTCGTCAGGCCGGTGTCGGATTATTAGTAGTAATGCTTTGTCTTAAACTTATGGAAATGAAAAGTGATCGCGACACTATGGTCGCCATTGGTTTGGGTTATTTTGTTGTAATCACCGTATTCTTTTTCAATCAATCTATTTTTACTGGTTTTTATATGTTGCTAGTAGTAGTGCTGTTAACAACCGCACTTTCTGCGCATAGTCGTGAAGGAAGTAAAACTCTTCGACTTAATCATCTTAAACTTGCCAGCACCATGTTACTTCAGGCTGCACCTCTAATGCTTTTACTATTCGTGCTATTTCCACGCATTCCCGGACCATTGTGGAATTTACCCAGCGATAGTTTCGGTGCAAAGACCGGGCTTTCGGACAGCATGTCGCCGGGCAATATAAACCAACTTTCTAACAATGAGGCCGTGGCTTTTCGTGTTCAATTTGAAGGCAAGATCCCCCCGCCACACCAACGTTACTGGCGCGGCCCGGTGTTTACTTATTTTGATGGAAGAAGCTGGTCAAACTCCAATGTTGTAAATTACGAAAAATTCAATGAGCTGGAAACCATTAGCATGAGCTATCGCGCAATAGGCCAGCCCATAAATTATACTGTAACGATGGAGCCCAACAATCAGAACTGGTTGTTTGCTCTAGAGATGTTATCTGCGCTGCCGCCCGATAGTGACCTTTCACCAGAATACGAAGTAATCTCCCGGCACCCTGTTCAGCAATTAACAAGATACAGCGTACAATCTTATCCCGAGTATCAACTTGAAGGCCAGGTCACACCCAATATGGCGCGCTATTTACAGCTGCCAAACAATCCAACACCACGCATTCAGGCACTAATTAAATCATGGCGTACCAAATCTATTAACGAACATGAAAACATTATCAATAGTGCCTTACAGCATTACCGTGAAGCTCCATTTTATTACACACGCACACCGCCACTATTATTCAACAACCCTGTAGATGAATTTCTTTTTGATACGAGGCGCGGCTATTGTGAACACTATGCTTCTTCTTTCGTCTATTTAATGCGGGCATCTGGAATACCGGCACGTGTGGTTACGGGCTATCAGGGGGGCGAAAATAATCCCGTCAGTGATTATTTTATTGTCCGTCAATCTAATGCTCATGCCTGGGCTGAAGTATGGTTAAAAGAAAAAGGCTGGATTCGCATCGACCCCACCACAATGATACCGCCATCAAGAGTTGAAAACGCTCAGGACCTACTACGTATCGCACCAGAAGTTGCTGTTATTCCACCCGGCTGGGCTACCAATTTGTGGAAAAAAATGGGTTATACCCTGGACAACATCAATCACTTCTGGAATCAGTGGATTTTAAACTATGACGCAACGCGTCAACGTAATTTCCTGAGAGACTTTATGTCATGGTTCGGTTTTGGTGACGTTGACTGGCGCGCCATGGTAACACTGCTCTTTTCCGGCATGTTACTTATATTCAGCTTGATTGCCCTTAAACTGCTTAGAAAAATTCCTGAAAATAGAGATCCAGCTGTGATCGCCTATCAACAATTTTGCCGTAAACTGGAAAAACGGGGCCTGGTGCGCGCCCCGTCTGAAAATTTTACTGCTTTTTCTTTGCGTGCTCGCCAACAATTCCCTGAGCTCAGCCCGCTCATAATCAAAATCACATCACTCTATCAACGCCTACGATATGCGCCACATGCCCCCGCCAATAGCCTAAAACGTTTACAATTCACAATACGGCAAATTTAACGGTGAAAAACAACTGATTTCTTCATTGCTCAAAAGGTGTATTATCACCTCATAATGCAGAACTCAAAATATAAACTATTGCCTTTTCCACAAGCCCGACCAAAGGTACTGCGCTACGCATCAAGCGCCGTACTAATATGTAGTGCATTGCTTTTAAGCGCCTGCTCAACAACGCCGATTGAAAAATCTCCCGAAGAAAAATCCAGCATCCTGGAAACTCAGGATAAACGCTTTCAGCTAGGCAAAGAACTTTATCTCAGCCAACAATACGGGCCTGCGGCCAACATTTTATTGCCGCTAGCCCAACAAGGCCATCTTAATGCGCAGTATACAGTGGGTTACATGTACCACCATGGCCAGGGATTGCCCCGCAATGAAAAAGAATCAACCCGCTGGATAGCCATGGCTGCAGCTCGAGGTCACGTGAAAGCCCAGGAGGCACTGAGTCGCATCAACGCTGTGCACGATCAACAAAACCCTCTTCCCTGATTTTAATCTTTCCTTAACAACTCTTCCTCATGCCTCTTTATTCAAAAGAGTGCCAGCAGGTCATCGAGAAAACGTTGGCCTTTTTCAGTTGGTTTAATTTTTTCAGTGGTCCATATAATCAGTTGCTTTTCTTCCGCCTCTCTCAACGCCCGTTCTACAAGAGTGATTGCCTGGCCGGTGTGTTTTGAAAAAAGCGCTGACTCATACCCTTCAGTAAGCCTTAAGGCATTCATCATAAATTCCAGCCCTACCTCATTGCGCGTTACAATTTTTTCGCTCTGAATATTTTCCGGCGTCCCTGCAGTTTCCATGTATTCCCTGGGATGACGTTTTTTGGTCAGGCGAGTAATATTTTGTTGTGACGCATCGGTCAATTTACCGTGAGCGCCCGCACCTATTCCCAGGTAATCACCAAATTGCCAGTAATTCTTATTGTGAGCACATTGATACTTGTCTTTTGCATAAGCTGAGACCTCATATTGCCTGTAGTCCGCTATCGCTAATAATTCCTGTCCTTCACTTTGTATTTGCCACGCCAGGTCTTCATTCGGTAGTTTTGGTGGTTGTGCATAAAATAACGTATTCGGTTCCAGCGTGAGTTGGTAATACGAAATATGGGTTGGTTCAAGATCAATTGCCGTAGCCACATCTTCATGAGCCTGGGAAAGCGTTTGTGCAGGTAACGCAAACATCAGGTCAAGATTAAAATTATCAAACCCCGCCGCATGTGCAATTTCAGCCGCACGAATCGCTTCGCGTCTATCATGAATACGCCCAAGCGCCTGTAAACAATCATTATTAAAACTTTGTACGCCAATGGAAAGTCGATTGATTCCCGCATCACGATATTCATTAAAACGTTGCTGTTCTACCGTGCCGGGGTTGGCCTCCAGGGTAATTTCAGCATTGGCATTAATATTCAGTCGCGCCCGCAGTTCGGATAATAAGCGGTCAATCGCCTCTGCGGAAAAAAGACTGGGTGTGCCGCCACCAAAAAAGATGCTGGTGATACTTCGTCCCCACACCCTGGGTAAATCCTGTTCAAGGTCGCGAATCAACGCCTCAACATACTCAAATTCCGGTAAATTTTCCTGTTGTGCATTAGAGAGGGCATGGGAGTTAAAATCACAGTATGGGCACTTGCGAACACACCAGGGTATATGCACATACAGGGATAGGGGCGGTAGGGTTGTAAATTGAAACACATGTTATTGTATCGTGATGATGGCCACGCGAGCGAATTCAAATGTTGATCGGCTCCTTGTTGAGGCTGTCACCACCCACCAGTTAGGGCCCTATTCTTTACATCTCGATGCGGGAGAATGTGTCACCCTCAGCGGTCCTTCCGGTAGCGGGAAATCTCTGCTGTTGCGCGCCATTGCCGATCTTGATCCTCATGAAGGTCATGTTTTTCTCAACAATACCCAGAGTGAAAATATTCCCGCGCCACAATGGCGACAAAAAGTCTGCCTATTACCCGCGGACAGCCAATGGTGGCACGACGATGTGGGCACACACTTTACTGCCAATGCTACAAACGCTGATCATTCTACAAACGAAAAATACCCCTATTTCAAATCCCTTGGCTTTGATGACAGCACCTACAGCTGGCAGGTTAGCCGGCTATCCTCTGGGGAAAAACAGCGTCTGGCACTAGCGCGAGCATTAATGAATCAGCCCGAGGTGTTATTACTGGATGAACCCACCGCCAGCCTGGACCCCCAGTCAACACGTGCCGTTGAAGAACTGGTCGCCAGTTACCAACAGGAAACGGGAGCAGCAGTCCTGTGGATCAGTCACGATGCTGATCAAAGAGCTCGGGTCAGTAAGCGCCATTATTTTTTAAACCCTGATGGCCTTCAGGAAACCTCACCATGAACATGATTACCCTCACCAGTTTTGATCTAGGCCTGGCAGCCTCGCTGGTGGTGGTGCTCGCCCTGCTCAGTCGGCGCATGCAGCTTGGGCTAGAAGGCCAGCTACTGATTGCCGCCACCCGCACCGTGGTACAGCTGCTGCTAATTGGTCTGGTTCTCGAAAGCCTGTTTTCCCACGTTAACCTGTTATGGATCAGCGCCATGGCAGTCATCATGCTGCTGGCCGCGGGTCGTGAAGTTATGGCACGTCAACAGCGTCGCTTCAAAGGAGCATGGGGCTTTGGAATGGGCACGCTTGCCATGTTCATCTCGTCATTTACGGTCACCGTGCTGGCGCTCATCACCATCATCGGTACCGAACCCTGGTACACCCCGCAATATGCCATCCCTCTACTGGGCATGATGCTGGGCAACACCATGAACGGCATTGCCCTGGGGCTCGACCGCCTCACCCAAACCACCTGGCAACAACGCGCCATCATCGAGCAACGTCTCATGCTCGGCGCCAGTCGTACCGAAGCCATTCTGGAAATTCGCCGTGAAGCCATGCGCAGCGGCATGATGCCAATGATCAACGCCATGGCTGCCGCTGGTCTGGTCAGCCTTCCAGGCATGATGACCGGACAAATACTTGCCGGTATCCCACCCATTGAGGCGGTGAAGTATCAAATACTGATTATGTTTTTAATCACTGCCGGAACCGGCTTTGGAGTCAGTGCAGCATTGTGGATGGGGTCACGAAAACTGTTTGATGAGCGTCATCGACTGCGGCTGGATACGCTTAGTGCGCCAAATAATAAAAACTAACGGCCAAACTCACCCGACGAAAACCGCATCGCGGTTTTTGGTCGGGTGAGTGCCTGGCAAAGTGTTACTTTGCTTTTTTATATTGCCGTCACTTTAGTTGCGCAAGGCCCTTTCTCACCTTGCCCCTCGACGTACTCAACCTTTTGTCCGTCGTTTAAAGAGGCATAGCCACCACCACTTTGTATTTCTGAGTGATGGACAAACAAATCTTTGCCTCCGTCATCTGGAGTAATAAAACCGAAACCTTTATCTGCGTTAAACCACTTTACTGTTCCTTGACTCATTTTTCTTTATACCTTTATGGTTGATGATTAAAATTAATAAATGAATTAAAGATACTTGAATTCATTTGTGATTTCTCTATTACCTACACATAACAGCTGATTATGCGGCTGGCTCTGATATCGTAATATCAAACTGGCACTGATAATACGATATCCCGCTAAATGTTAGCTATTTTGTTCACAAAATAGTCAATAATTGATTTATTGTTCATTTTGTAACCCCGCTTCCAGATCTTTATAAAACAAATTTATATCAAAATCCTTCAACATTTTTTTGTTATCAAGCTTTCTGGATTCCTTTAAATAGGAAAGCATCCCCGCTGACATAACATTTTCTGCTTTGGCTCTTGATACTTCCAGTGGTTGCGGTAAACCCTGGGCTTTTGCTACGGCCTTGAAATAATAGCTCATGGTACTGGGTTGACCATCAGACACATTATAGATTTCAACATTAGACTCCCCATTTTTTCCATGCTCGGCGGCCGCCACACATATTTGTGCCAGATCATCCTGGTGAATACGGTTTGTAAAAGGTGATTCTTCTTCTTTTAAAATAGGCAGACCTTTTTTCAGGCGCTCAATGGGTAAACGACCAGGTCCATAAATACCACCCACTCGTAATATCACGACAGGCACCCCGGTTTTTTCTGACCAGCCCCGCAAGGTATTTTCGGCATCCAGCCGTCGCAAGCCGCGATCAGTCTGTGGATTTACCGGCTGCTCTTCGGTAATCCATTTCCCCTGACAATCGCCATAAACTGCGGTGGTACTAATTAGGACGAATTTTGCTGGCAAATTTTTAGCCGTAAGAACCGCCAAAAAATTCTGAATATAAGGGTCCGTGCTACCTACGCTTGGCGGGGGTGCAAAATAATAGACATCAGCGCCTTTGCAGTGTGCGCTGAGGTCGCCGTTCAACGACTCTAACAAACCGAGATCACCCATAACCGGACTAATATTTACACTCTGCAAAGCTTTC